>JAUUZB010000326.1 GCA_030590185.1 Deltaproteobacteria bacterium | reverse complement strand
GGCAGGGGCGGTATCACGCTCTCCTCCCAAACCCAATCGCCGACGAGATTGACGATCGGGGCCGCGGTCCGATCCAACATTCGCCCGAGGGCGGCGGTCAGATCGGCCGGTGTCGTGGGCCGGTGGGGACTGTCGAAGCGCGCGCCAAAGGCCGACCCCTCGGCCTGCCAGGCGCTAGCGAAAAAGAAGTCGAAGAAGCGCCGTGCCGAGTCCTTCCACTCGGCCGCTAACGCCGGCTGTTGGCCGCGGCGGATCTGTTGGTAGACCGCCAGGGCCAGGGCCTTGCCGGAGCGGCTGCCAAAGACGCCCGCCCGCAACACCCGCAGGCGACCGTCACCGTCCCGCGCGAGCGCCTCCATCTCCCGCTTGACCGCGGCCATGGCGCCATAGGCCTGCAGCGCGGCGGGCAACCACCAGAAGCTCGAGAAGCCGATGGTTAGCCCTGGGTCGAGCCGGCGCTGGAGCTCGACCAAGGGCGCCAGGGAGAAGGCGCGGGCAGCGGCGATCTGCGCCGCGCTGGCGGTCACCACTGGGAAACCGACCGATCCAAAGGCCGGGGTGAATAGCAGACCAGCTATCGGTGTGTCGATTTGAGACACGAGCTCGGCGATGCAGCTGGACTCGCGGAGATCCACCGCGGTGATGACCCGGCTAGCGCCCGGGATCTCCTCGTTCGACGTTGAGGTGGTCGCCAGGATCTCAGCCGTCGGCGTTCGGGTACGGATCGCGCCGATGGCGGCCTGGCCCGCTACGCCAGCGCCGCCGACCACGAGATAGCGGTCGGTGGTCATGGCCGGTCCTCAGCCGTCGCTCACCCGCTCCGTGACGAAGCGAACGATGTCGCCGAAGGTTTTGATCTCGTACAGCGCCTCCTCTGGCACCGCGATCTCGAGCTCCTCCTCGATCAACAGGATGATCTCCAACCCGCGCATCGAATTGACGCCGAGGTCAGCGCGTAGGTCGGCACTGGCGGTCACCTGGCCGGCGTCCTCGAGCTCCGCGACCTCGGCCACGATGGCGCGTAGTTGGTCCTCGAGGCCCTTGGCGGAATCACTCACGGCGTCTTCACTCCTGCCAACACCCTAGCGGAATCACTCACGGCGCCTTCACTCCTGCCAACACCATAGCGGAGGCGAACCCCTCGGGCGAGGCCTGACAGATCAGGGCGCTGGTCGCGTCGCCCCGGGCGAGCAGGTGGCCAGCGAGGGCGACCGCTAGGGCGCCGCCCGCGGCGAGGGTGTCACCGGTCGCTGCAGCGAGTAGGATCACCTCTGCGCCGTGGGCCTGCGACGGTGGTGAGCCGCTGGCGCTGATCCACAGGTCGACGGTCTCGAGCCCGGCCCGGGCCAACGCATCCGCCGCGCAACCCTGTGCCGCGGCGTCCGGCTCCTGCGGCGCAAAGCGGTGAGCGCTCGCCAGCACCTCGGCCCACGCCCCACCCCGCTCATCGCTGAGGTCGACCACCGCCGCCGCCTCGCACAACTCCTCCCGCCCGGTCGCCCCGAGGCCCTGCCACAACTCCTCGTTGTGCCCGCTCACCCCCGCGGCGAGCGCCCGGCCCAGGCGACCGCGTCGGATCTGTTCGCTCGCGTAGGCGATGGCATCGAGGCCGGCGCACTCGCCGCTAGCTAGGGTCGCGTTCAGGCCGGTGACCCCGGTGCGGATCGCGAGGTAGGAGGCGCTGCTGTTGGCGGTGGAATGGGGCACCGCCCCGGGGTTGAGGCGTGGCTCGCCACCCCGTTGCAGTCGACGCATCACGGTCAGGCTGCTGCCAAAACTCGGGTGGGCGACGCCCACCACCACGCCCGCCAACCCAGGCGAGATCGGTTCGGGCCACGGCGCGAGCTGCGTCTCCACCACGGCGCCCAACAGCACGGTGGCGCGGTCGGCGTGCCGTAGGCGTTTGGGGCCCAACAGCGCTCGGGGATCGAACCCATAACGCCGTTCATCTGCCCGCGGCGTGCGTCCCTCGCGCACCCGGCGGGCGAGCGCCTCGACCCCGAGCTCGCCCGCGGCCAAGGTCGCCGCCCGGCGCAGGAAGACCGGACGCTCCACCCAGGCGGGATTGCCTACCCCGGGCGCCCCAAAGGCCGCCACCGCGTTGTTGCCCCCGAGGCCGAAGCCACTCGACAGCGCCACCCGGATCGAGTGCGGACCAGGGCGCGTCAGGCTGGCGGCCAGGGCCTCACCCCATTGAGGGTCGGGGGTCTCGAGTCCAACCGTCGGGGGCACCGAGCCGCGTTGGGTCGCGAGGACGGTGGCCACCGCTTCGATGGCGCTCGCCGCGCCCATGGCGTGTCCGGTGGCGCCCTTGGTCGAGCTGATCCGGACGCCCGCCAGCTCGTCTCCGAACAGGCCGACGAGGGCCTGGGCCTCGGCCTCGTCGTTCAGGGCGGTGCCGGTGCCGTGGGCGTTGACGTGGTCCACCTGCCCGGCGACCAGACCCGCTTCGTCGAGGGCCCGGCGCAGGGCGAGCCCGGCGCCGCCACCGTCGGGGGCCGGCGCCACCAGGTCGTGGGCATCGTTCGAGTAACCAACCCCGAGCAGCTCGGCGTAGATCCGCGCGCCGCGCGCCTCGGCCGCCGCCAACGGTTCGAGCAACAGAAAGGCGGCCCCCTCGCCGATCACCATGCCGGCCCGGTCGCGATCAAAGGGTTGGCAACGGTCGGCCAACACCCGGATGCGATGAAAGGCGGCGTAGGATGCGGTCGTCATCTCCTCCATGCCACCGGCCAGGGCGCAGGCCACGCGGCCGGCGCGCACCGCGTCCAGGGCCGACCCCAGGGCGACGTTGCCAGCGCAGGGAACCACGCTGGCTTGGACCTCCGCACCGGCACCGAGGGCCGCGGCCACGGCGGCGACCCGCGCGCCGTGGCTGTCGCGGGTCGTGAGCTCGGGGGCGACGAAATCGGCGTCGCGCCAGCGTCCACAAGCCCCGGTCAAGGTCGCCGGCGCCCCCAGGATCGAGTTGACGTACAGCCCACCGAGGCCGAGCACCGGCCCGAGGCCCGCGTCGGCCAAAGCCTGACGGGCGGCCACCAAGCCCATCGCGCAAGCCCACGGCAGTCGGCGCTCCTCTTCGCCGAGCTGCGCCAGGACCTCGTCCCGCTCCACCTCGGCGGCGTTGACCCTCGCGAGCCCTTCTTGCTGCCAGCGTTGGCGCGGCGCGACCCCGCTGTCCCCCTCGCACAGCGCGCCAAAGAAGGTCTCCGGATCATTCCCGATCGCGGAGACCACGCCGAGCCCGGTGACAGCGACGCGCCGGACGCTCATCAACTAACGGCCCCCGCCCGACCGGGCTTCAAGGGATGTGGAAGAACTGCTCGGTCCGCACGCCGTGCTCGACGGTGAGCATGAGGTCTTCACTGAGCGGAACGAAGGTCTCCCCGTCGTAGGTCAGCTCGATGCGGATCACGTATTCGCCGGTGGGGAGCGCGCGAACATACTCGACACCAGGCTCGGGAAAGGGCACCGCGTACTCCGCCGGCTCGCCCTCCCGCAGCAATTCCCTCTGCGGTACGACGCGCACCAGGGTTGCATCGGGCAGCTCGAAGCTCGGGTTCTCTGCCGCCGTTACGGTAACGGCGACCTCTCCGGCCGGGAACATGGGCACCACCACCTCGACCAACTCGAGGGACGCGACCTCGAGCTGGAGCTCTCCGAAATAGGTGGCCACCGCCGGCTCGGCCTCGGCCCACTCCCGGGTCACCTCGAGCAACCAGCGTCCCGCCGGGACATCGAGCTCGAAGGTCAGATCCTCGAGGGACACCGTTGCCTCCTCGACCCCCTCGTCGCTGGGTATCAAGGTGTCGGGCCGCGCAACGATGCGTAGCTGATCCAGGGGCAGGACGAGCTGGTCCGCTCGAGCCGCCAGAGCGCTGAAGTCCAGGGTTACGGTGCCGGGCTGTTCGCCGCAGGCCGCGACGAGCAGGCCGAACGCCAGGAGCGGGCGCAGGTGCAGATGGTGATTGGTCATTCTTTGACCTCCAGGGTTCCCTTGATCGTGGCCCGGCCGCTGCCCGGCTCCGCATCGAGGGGCGGGGCGGGCGAGTCGAGGATATCGAGCTTGGCGGGCGGCGGCGGTTGGCTCAACCCCGGACCCGTTCGCCCCTGCTCCTCGAGACCGCTCTGTTCCTCGTCGCTCAGGGATGCCTCGGGCCGGACGTCCGCGGCCATAGCGGCGAGCGCCGCCGGGTCGAGGGGCTCGATGACGATCAGGCCGGTGCCGCTGAAGGCGCCGGAGAGCAACGGCCCGATGGTTTCGTGAAGGAGTCCGCTGCTGCTGCGCATCTCCACCGAGCCGCTCACCACGCTGACCGTGGTGGCGCCGCCCTCGGTGACCTCCACCACGAACTCGGTGCCGCGCACACCGGCCACCGCGGTCTTGGTTTGGACTTCAAACTGAGTCTCGCCACTGAAGAACGTGGAGACTCGCGACCAGATGCGACCGACCGTCAGGCGCAGACTGATGACCCGCTTGCCCTTGGTGACCGCGACCTCGCCAATGTTGAGCGTGGTCGAGGCACCGACGTCGATGATGCTCCGGTCGGTGAGCAGCAGGCGTACCGACGATTCCGCCTCGGTGCTGATGTGATCGCTGGCATAGAGCCTGGTGCCGCGCTCGAGCGCCACCGGGGCGCCTGCACCCGGATTGTCGAGCACGGCCCGACCGCGCAACGAGATGACGCGCGCCGCTGACGCACGGTTGGCGCCGGCTGCCTCTGGATCTCCGCCGTCTAGTTCTCCTCCCTCTTCACCCCTGGCCACGCCTGGAACGAGCAGGAGCAGAGCGCCCAGACCCAGGGCTGCGCCCAGCACTGTCGGTGCCCGACGAGATCGCCAGCCGCTCATAACCTCACCTCCACGCCCACCTGGGCCAGGTGTCTATTGTAGTTGTAATCCGGCCGATTACCACTCTCGGGTGTGGGCAGTGGGCTGATGATCCATGAGGAGTTGTTGGTGTAGGCGTAGCTGCCATACACAAACAGCCAGTCGATGATCCCCACGCTCACCTTGGCGAAGGGACTCAGGCGGTTGTCGGTGCGCACGTTGGTGGCGTTGTCGATGCCGTCGAAGTCGTTGCGGTAGAGCCGGACGTCGTCGGTCACGCCAAGCAACGCCTCGACCGGCTCGATGCGCAGCCGCCCGGCGAGCAACAGGGCCACGGACTGGACCCGGTAGTCACTGCCGTCGGTGATCTCGTACACCCAGCCAAAGCGGCCGATGAGCTGGAATACGTCCGAGCCCCAATCCCAGGCGAGCCCGGCGTGGATGTAGGGTCCATCCCGGTCGAGAAAGGGGTCCTCGGTGTTGGCGTCGACGTAGTCCCGGACGCCGGTCGCGAAGTAGACGCCGAGGGTGGCCCGGCCGATGATGAAGCGCAGGTCGAGGTCGGTGTCGAGGCTCTGGTAGTAGTGGCTCTGGAAGTTGTTGTTGACGATCTCGGTGCCGCTGGCGGTGACGGTCAAGAGGATCGGATCGTAGAGGAGCCGGAAGGTCCCGCCCAACAGGAAGGTCGAGGCGTCAAAGGCGGCGACCTGGGGCGACGCGTCGAGGTACTTGCCGACGTCGAACATGGCGGTGACGTCGACCCCGATCCAGCCGCGCAGCGGTTTGAAGCGCACCACCCCGCTCGCCGCGAGTCGGGCCGCGACCAGGTGGCTGGGCGCGTCGTCCGCAACGATGGCGAGGTTGTTGTCGACCGAGAGCCCCAGGCGCAGACGTGCGTCGATCCACTCGGACCACCCGCTATCCTCCTCCACGGCCGCCGCCCCAGG
>JAUUZB010001007.1 GCA_030590185.1 Deltaproteobacteria bacterium | reverse complement strand
GGTTGTCCGCGGCGAGCACCTCGCCGAGCCCCATCAAGATCCCGATGCCGGCGAGGTCGTCCATGGCGCCGGGCACCGGTCGATTGGAGATGGCGATGAGGAAGGTGAGCACGAAGGGCAACAGGCCGACGCTAACCCAGCCGAGGATGCCGACCACCGAGGCGCCCGCCCAGCCAGTAGCCGAGAGCAGCCCGCCGGCCATGGGAACCAAGCCGGCCAGCGCCGCGATGACCATGATCGGGGAGGAGAGGTTGCCGAGGTAGTACCAGAGCGTGAATTCGTAGGCCGAATCCAGGTGGGCGTTGACGATCACCCGGCGTCGTCGCTCGCCGGAGCTCGGGATGACCGCCGCGACGTTGACCCCGTCGCCCCGGGGGAAGAGGAAATCGACCACATGGCGGTAGTTGAGGGTTTGGAGGAACATCAACAACATATAGGCCGCACCCACCAGGCCGCCGATGAGGGGACGGTACCAATAGAGCGCCACCGCCGCGCTGTAGAGCAGGGCGTAGAGCGGCACGGTGCCGAGAAAGGCCTTTGGGTGGCAGGTGTACGGCTCGCGCCGCACGTCGAAGTTGAGTCGCTCCCAATCGGTGGCGACGCGCTCGCCCAAGCGCTTCTCGTCCGCGGAGCAGGACTCCCGCGGTCCGATGGAGGTGAGGACGTCGTCCAGGAAGCGATACATCGGCTCCTGTTGCGCTGCGACGTCGGGGTCGAAGCTCGGTTCGCGGATCTCGTCTGGCGTGGTCGTCGCGCTCATCGGCCTTCCCATCGGTTGCGGTCCAAACGCTATACACACCCGGCGACCCGAACAAGGCGCGGTCGGCGTCTGGCAATTATTCAGCCCCACTCCTTGGCTGGCGTTAATGTAACGTGGGTGCGCGGGCGAGCGCCCGAGAGGAGGTTTGTGTTGTCCTCCGACTCCGGTAGCGTCGAGATCATCATCAACGATGGTTTCCGGCACCGCATCGTGTTGGTTCAGCTGGGTGACGTCTCGATCGGGCGGGACGATGAGAACACGATTCAGCTCGATGACCCCGACGTCTCCCGTCGTCATGCCCGCCTGGTGCGCGAGGGGCGCAGGGTGTGGGTGGAGGACCTGGACTCTCACAACGGGGTCCGGGTCAATGACCAGCGGGTCAAGCAACGCGCCCGGGTGTACGCGCGGGATATCTTGAAAATCGGGACCTTCTCCCTCGAGCTCAGGGGTGAGACCCTGCGGCACCGGGGTGACGAGACCACCGAGCCGAGCATCCGTTTTCCCATGCCCCCGGCCGTGGATGAGCCCACCGACCCGAGCATCCGTTTTCCCATGTCCCCGGCCGTGGATGAGCCCACCGACCCGAGCCAGCGGCCACCGGATCCAGAGGGCACCAGGCTGGCCCTGGGGGTGGGGGAGAAGACCGAGATCGTGCGTACCCCCGCTGGTGGTGCACTCGCGGCCCGCCCGACGGTCGATCCCGACGTGACCCAGATTGCCCGCCACCCCACCCGGGCGCCGCCGGTCACGCATCTGCTCTTGTTCGGTGCCTTCCTGTTGCTGAGCGGCGCGTTGGTGTGGCTGCTGCTCGACCCGACTGGAGCCGAAGCGGAAACCGTGGTCGTAGCAATAGCCGCCACCGATACCGCCACCAACACCGGCACCGATACCGGCACCGATACCGGCACCGCCACCGATACCGCCACCGATACCGGCACCAACACCGGCATCAACACCGGCACCAACACCGACACCGACACCGACATCGACACCGACACCGACATCGATACCGATACCGACACCGATACCGACACCGACACCGATACCGACACCGACACCGACACCGATACCGACACCGACACCGATACCGACACCGACACCGACACCGCGATCCCATTCGACGATGCGACCGTTGAGAGCGACGCCCCCGCCCTCGAGCCCCCGGGGCCGCTGACGGACGCGGATCGTCTCCTGCTCAAGGCCCACGAAGCCCTCGAGGCCGGCCGACGCGCCGATGCGGAGCGCTTCGCCCTAGCGGCGGCGGTGCTCGAGCCGGGCAACGCCGACGCCCAGCGACTCCTGGACCTGGCCACCGGCGACCAGGGCGCTCCCTGAGCGATCGCGACCCGCCGGGGATGCCTGGAGCGCCGCCTTCCAGGCGGCCAGTCGCGACGATCCCGCCGGAACCCGCCAGTCCCCACGCCTCAGTTGCCCCGGAGCGCGGCAGACCGTATGGAGAGCCCCAACCCCCGGAGGCCGCCATGACCCGATCGCCCGTGCTCTTGCTCTGCGCTTGCCTGGTTGCGTGCGGCGGGGGCGCCAAACAGGGGGAAACCCCCAGGCCCGAGCCGGCGACGCAAACGGCGGCGAATGCGAGTGGTCGCGGTGAAACACAGAACGTCGCCGCCCCGGACGGGAACGACGATGCCGGGTCAGCCACCGAACGGGTTGGCTCCGGATCGAACGCCGGCGCCACCCCGGTCGATCCCGCGCCGGCAGCCGCGACCGGCGCCGCGACCGAGCCCGCCCCCGAGCGCTCTCGCTCCACCGCAGCCCAGGCGCGGCTGTTCTTCGACCACCTGGCCGCGGGCGACTACCCAGCCGCCACCGCGATGTTCCACTTCCCACCCAGCTACACCGCCTCGGAGCTCACCGACGACACGGTGATCATCGAGAAGTGGCTGCGGGTCTTCACCGAGGAGCTCGGCAAGGTGACCGACCTGCGCGCCCCGCCCCCGGCCACCGGCTTTGAGGCCGTGGGCATCGGCGGCGGCACCGAAGCCTACTGGGCGGCCAAGGCTCCGCCGGTCAAGCTCATCCTCGAGGTCGACTACCTCAAGGAGGGCAAGGGCTACGTCATCCTCGGCTTCTGTCACCTCGGCGGCAAGGTCGAGCTACAGTCGGTGACCTTTGGCTTACCGGAGAACCGGCCGGACGCGACGCAACGGCTCCAGGCGATCGACGGATTGGCCCGCTAGCACCGCGACTGGGCCCT
>JAUUZB010000179.1 GCA_030590185.1 Deltaproteobacteria bacterium | reverse complement strand
TGGTGACCGCCTGGTCCGGGGAGGTCTCCACCCACGTGACGAGCTTCTTCGCCGCCCTCGCCGGCGTCGATGTGTTGACCGGCAGCTTCATAAACTTTTACGCGCCAGGCGGCGTGGGCGGCGTGCTCACCTGCTCGCGCGCCGCTGGTTGCGACACCCTACGCCAGGCCCAGGCGAGCTATTACGGCGGCGAAGTGATGATGACCACCAACGCCGAGACCGACGGGACCACCACCCCGGTTGGGGGCGATTTCATGGCGACCTACTACGACGACGCGGGAGCGAAAACGCGGATCGATCACTTTAGCCTCATGGGCGACAACGGCCTGCACCTGGTCACCGTGGACCACCGCGGGCCCGGTGAGATGACCATCCGCTTCCAAGGAACGCTGCCGGCCGGCGACACCGGTCCATTGGAACTCACCTGGGACGACCTGTTCACGTCGTCGACCTGCGGCAACGGCGTCATCGACGACGGTGAGCTCTGCGACGGCGTTGCCCTCGCGGGCAACGATTGCACCACCGTGCCGGGCGACTACCTCGACGGTACCCTCGGCTGCACGACGACCTGTGACGGCTGGGATCTGAGCGACTGTCACGCCGGTGGTGACGTGGGGGGCTCGGGCGGAACGGGCGGCAGCGGCGGCACCGCGGGGAGTAGCGGCGATCCGGACGGCGGCTGCGCGGCCAGCGTCGGCTCGGCTTGGGTCGGGTTGTTGGTGTTGTGGCGACGACGGTCGCGACGGCGGCGTGGCTAGGGATCCCTCACCTCACCGCAACTCGAGCAGCTCCGCTCATCACGCCGGAAAAAAGCGTCAGTTAGCGCTGTTGTCCTGGTACGCGAACAGGCTGACCCGAAGCACCGCACCGCCACCGCTGGAGAGGCCATCGACGAAGGAGCAGGGGCCCACCAACGGTCCCTCTCCCTGGTAGACGCCGAAGTTCGGGGCGTAGACGCAGGCCTCGTCACTCTCGCACAGCCCATCTTCATCGCCGATGTTGTCGAGGATGATCTCGAAGGCGTTGAGCAGGAAGGTGTTCGGCGTGGGCATGCGATCGGTCAAGGTGCGATCACCATGGGCCGCCGCCGGGCATGCGGCGCCGACGACGAACGGATCGCTGTTCGTACCGGCGGCTGGGTCGCCGGTGGCACCGCGCAGGGCGGTGTCCGAGGCGCGCAAGCGGAAGTCCCAGATCTGGCAGGCCGGCGCGTCCTCGTTGCAGTCACCGCTGGCACCCGCCCCGGGGAACGTCGCCGTCGCCTTACCCCAGCCGCGGTAGCGTGATTCGAAACCGTGCCAATCGTCGAACGCGCCGTAGGTGCCGAGGCCGGCGACGTCATCGCCGTTGACCGTGTCATCGACCGAGATCGGCCCAACGATGGCGGTCGCGGAGGTCCGGTTGACCCACAGGGTGGCGTCGGAAGCCTGCCCCGCGAACGTGGTGGCACCCTCGGTCTTGCTGTCGGCGCAGCTGGCGTCGATGAGACCGGCGGTGGTGCCCCCTTCGACGAAACAGTCTGCGTTGCCGCCGACGCCGTTGTTGCCAACTAGGAGGTGAGCGGTGAAGCGATGGTCGCTTCCCTGGACCCGCAGGCCGTAGCTCAGGTTGTCGAGGGAGGCTATGTTGGCAAAGGTCATGTTGGCGTTGCTGCTCGTGCGAATGCGGATCCCCTCGAGGGTGTTGTTGGCCGCCAACACGTTACAGAAGGTGTTGCCGTTGCAGCCGTTGGAGATCCCGATGCCCTCGTTGCCGTTGTTGATCGACGTCAAGAAGGCGAAGGTGTTTTGACGAGTACCCGACAACAGCTCCAGGCCGTTGTTCTTCGAGTTGGCTAAGAGCAACCGTGTTACGACGTTATAGTATCCGCCCACCACCGCGCCGTCCGATGCGCAGCATCGATCGTTGTTGTTCACGAAGATGCCGTCCTGCACCGTGTTGAAATCACCGTCGACCAGCAGACCGGCGTGGTTGTTGCCGCCGATGCGTGAGGCGCGCAGGTGCACCATCAGATTTCCATCACCGACCACGTCAAAACCATAGCCGTTGCCGTTGACGCCGTTCTCATTGGCGGTCGACTCGAGGATCCGGTTGGCGTGGCCCCGCAGGCGCAAACCGCTGAGGTAAAAGTTCTCGATGGCCGCCCCGCGCACCGTGACAAAGCGGGCCTCGACGAGATTGAGGAGATTGGTGGTCCCGAAGAGCACGATGCCGCCGAAGTCCCCTTCGAACCACATGAAGCGGGCGGCCGGTGAGCTGATCAGGCAACGGTGATCCGGGAGGTTGGCGGTACCGTCGCCCCGGTTGCAGTTGTCGCTGTTGTCGATTTTTTGCAGGAGCCCACCGGGGAGAACCACCACCGCCATTCGCGGCTCGGTTGCCTGGTAGCCGAATCCATCGACCTGGCCAGCGACGGTGTAAATGGTGCCCCCCGGTCCTGCGATCGGGACCGTGGCGGTGCTGGCATCGGGCAGTGGCTCAACGACATTGTGCCACCACGGCTCCAGGGGGCTCGAGGCGACGACCTGCGATCCGTCCAGTACGGTGACGCTGTCGTCGAGCCAACCGTTCGCGTGGACCAAGTGTCGCAACCCCTTGCCCGGCGCGAGTCCGACGGTGCGGAATTGAATCCCGCCCGAGGTCGGGAGGCATTCCCAGACAAAGGCTGCCAAGGTCTCCTCCAGGTGCTTGCCGGTACAGCTGGCGAGTCCGGGGATGTCGACCACCCGCAGCTCGCCGCCGTGGATACACTCGCGCCAGTGGGTTTGGCTTCCGTCGCACGTCACGTCGGCCTGTTGGTAGACACCCAACGCCAGATCTCGAGCGACGTAGTCGTTCCAGTCGGCGCCATGGGTTGGATAGGCGGCGACGACCCGCAGTCCCTCGAGATCTGGACTCAACCCGACCGCATCGCCGCCGCCGGTGGGTGGGTCATCCAGGAGCTCGAAACCGCCGCGGCTCGTGCAGCTCAGCAGGCAGGAGCAGAGCCCAAAGAACAGTAGCCCAGTCCTGCCGCTACTCGACATCGGCGCCTTCATCCGGAAACAACTCCACACGTCAATGTGCGTGTCAACGACTCACCGCCGCGATTCGAGCACCCCGAGTATCTCCCGCGCCTGGTCGGCGTCCGCTGTCGCCACCATGATCTCCACCGGCACGAACGGCCCAGGGAATTGTAACAGAGTACGGTGATAGGCGCCGCGGGCGTGGGCCGTGATGCCGTGTTTCTCTAACGCCGCGAGCACGACGTCGATCATGTAGACCCGGTGCAACGGCCACACCGATACCAACTCCCCGAGCCTTCGGCGCTGTCGCCACTCGGCGCGTAGGTCGAGAAAAACCGCCACTAAGGCCACCAGGATCCCGGCGCGCCAGTAGGCGTGGCCGGCGGCGAGGTTACTCATGGCGGCCACCGCCGCGGCGATGAGAATGAGATACTTGACGCTGTGGATCAGGGCCGGCCGGCTCAACCGCTTGACGTGCTGTGCCATCTCGTTCTTCGAGGCATCGATGAACAGCGCCCAGGCGCGCGCCACCCGGCAGGGCTGGTGGTACAGGATCACGAACAGCACCGAGAAGCCGATCAGCAGCGCCGCCCCCACCGCGAAGAATGGGGCGGAGTCGAGCTGTAGCTGCGGGAACCAGCTGGTGTCGAGCCACCAGATCTGTAGCACCGCGGTCGGGATGGCGAGCAGAGCGATGGCGGACTCGAGGGGCGACAGGCCAGTGGCCGGCAGACGCAGGTGGGTCGGCAGCAGGCTCGGGGAGGCAATTTTGTGCTGGGAGGTGGTGAGCATTCGCCAGCTGAAAAAGCAGACCGCGCCCAGGGCCACGAGCCAGGCCAGGATCTCGATCGGTGTGAAGATACCCTCGTTGACTCAACGTGCGAGCCGCCCGAGCTGGTCGAGGATCTCCACGGCAAGGGCCGAGGCGATCAAGACCGAGAAGCCATTGCCGAGCCCATAGCGGTCGATGAGAACCGCGGCCAGCCAGGTCACCGTCATGCCCGCGATCAGCGTGAGGCCAACGACGAGCCGGAAACCAGCCCCCGGATGCGGAACCAACTCCGGCATCTGCCACGACAGCTGGTCCAGATAGAGGACCAGGCTGTAGGCCTGGACCATCGCGAGGAGCAAGGTCACGATGACCACGCCGCGCTGCAGGCGCGCGCGCCCCTCGATCCCGCCGGTGCGTAGGGGGCGCCAGGCGGGCACCACCAAGGTCGCGAGCTCGACCAGGACAAAGGCGCTGAGAATCGGAACGATCCCGAGGGCCAGTACGCCGAGGGTTGGCGGTAGGTCCGTGAGCCCGAGCCCCGACAAACCGCCGAGTGCGGCGGAGTCGATGCCGGGGAGCATCACCCGCGCCAGCAGCTCGATCACCAGCGGCAGTGCCACGGTAACCGCCAGGCGACGCCAGAGTGCCCCCGACACCGGTGCTAGACGCTCGGCGGGATCGGCGGCGGGACCTTCGCCGGCCTCGAGTCCCGTGCCGCAGTCGTGGCAGGTATCAATCTCGTCCCGGTACTGGGCCGGGTGGCCATGCTGCTGTTGGGAGGGGCAGTCGGGGTTGGGGCAGTATTTCAGGATGGCTCTCCTTGGTCACGTTGCCCTGGTCCCCCGAGGTGTCGATCGAGAAACGCAAAGGTGTCGCGCCAGGAGCGCCGCGCCTTGTCGCGCCAGATGAAGGCCTGGAAGGCATGCATGCCGCCGGCGTAGTAGCGCGCCTCAACGGTGACACCGAGCGCGGTCAACGCTGTCTCGAGCCGTTGGGTCTCGGTCATCAAGACGTCCGCGGTGCCAACGATCATGAAGAAGGGCGGCAACGGTCGCGATGGTGGCTCGCGCCGTTCGAGCGCGACCACTGGATCGGCGAGATCGAGGGCGGGGTCACGGTCGCGGTCACGGTCGCGGTCGCGGTCGCGGTCCCGACCATCGTTGACCTGCGCCCGCTGCAAATAGAATGCCGAGACCTCTTCGAGACGATCGAACACCAACTGGCTCACCCCCTGCTCCCGGAAGCGTTCAACGTTGGTGACCTGAAAGATCCCGCAGGCCGGCAGCACCGCCCGCGGCACCACCCCGGTATCCCAAACCGTGCGGGCGTGGGGCTCGGGGCGCTGATAACAGGCGGCCAGGGTCAGGGCGGTGATCAGGTTGGCGCCCGCTGACTCGCCGGCGAGCACCAGGCGGTCAATGTCGCCGCCGTAGCTCGTCGCGTTCTCCGCGACCCAGGCGTAGGCCGCGCAGAGGTCCTCCACCGCCGCCGGAAAGGGATGCTCGGGCGCCAGCCGGTAATTGACACTGATCGTCAGGTAACCGCGACGCGCAAAGAGCAGCCCGAACAACCAATGGGTGTCCTTGGACAGGATGCGAAATCCACCGCCGTGCACGTAGAGCACCACCGGCAACGGGCCGCGGGCCTTCTTGGGCCGGTAGATGTCGAGGCGGTGCTCGACGGCGCCGGTGTCGCGGTAGGGGATGTCGCGCAACACTTCCACGCCGTGCAGGGACGGGCGCGCAAAGGGGAGCAGCCTGGTGCTGCCAGCGGTGAGCCGAAAGAAGTAGTCGACCACCGTGCGGCCGGCGCGCTTGCGCAGCCTTTCCCAGGCGCCAGGCTGTGTCATGGGTCTGGTCCAATCCGATCCGAGCTAGAGGAGAATTCGGGACCTGACTAGCGGAAGTCGGTGCCCGGACGCAATCCGGTGATTTCCTACTTGACCAAAGCGCTGTGGGATCGTATTTGCTGCACCGCATCAAAACGTAACTCTACAAAGAGATACTAACCACCGGAGCCACATCATGCGTTGGAGCCTGTTTACCCTGGTCTTGCTCCTTTCCTTGCTCGCCGCCTGTGGTGACCAAGCTCTGACTGGTCTTGGCGCCAGCCCTGAGGCGAATGCCGCCGGTCTATCCGGGGATGAGACGCGCGGGCCGCTACCCGCCGACGCCGACCTCGCAACACCGCCCCCCGCCACCCTGAGCTTCGGCGGCGAGTGGAATGAGTGGCTCACCGGCGTGCTCTACCACGGCGCCGAGGTGCAGCTCTCGGTCGACCCGAGCCGCTTTCCCAACTGCGGCACCTGGGGCGCGGTCACCGTCGCGGTGATGGCCGGCGATGAGGTCACCCACTTTCCCCTCGACTTCGGCGAGGCCGGCAACAGCCGTTGGGGAAGCCTCTTCGTGCCGGCCGCGGGCGACGGCATCGAGGTGTGGCTATGGACCGAACGTGACGATGGTTGCGTCGAATACGACAGCCGCTTCGGTCACAACTATCAGTTCGCAACCCAGCCCTGGCAACCCGGGTTGATCCGCTTTGCCGCGGACTGGAGCGAGACCGTGGTCGAGCCCCTAACCGCCGGCGGCGCCCTGGTGATCGACTACGCCTGGGAGCGCCAACCGGATTGCCGGGTCGTGTACCGCGGCTTCGAGAACTGGGACATCCTCGTGCACGTTGCCTTTGACGGCGAGTGGCTGCCGGGCCAGAGCGTCATGCTGCCCACCAGCCCGAACGACCGCGAGCGGGTCCTGGCGGTCTTCCCGATCCCGGCCACCGCGCGCCGGGTCGAGATCTACGCCGAGAACGAGCAGTACCCCCCGACCTGTCACACCTGGGACAGCAACTACGGTCGCAACTACAGCTTTGATATTGCGCCGTAGCCTCGGTCGGAGGTTTGCTCCTCCCCTCACACCCGGGACAGCAACTACGGCCGCAACTACAGCTTTGATATCGCGCCGTAGCCTCGGCCGCAGGTCTGCTCCTCCCCTAGCGCGGGGCTGAACGAGCGCCGCTGTTGCGAGCCCCGCCGCTGCGAGCGTTGCCGCCGCGAGCGTTACCGTTGCGAGCGCTGCCGTTACGGGCGCTGCCGTTACGAGCGCTGCCGCTGCGGGCGCTGCCGCTGCGAGCGCTGCCGTTTCGAGCGCCACCGCTGCGAGCGCCGCCGTTGCCGGAGCCGCCCTGATCCCGACCACCACGTCGCGGCGGCCGCGAACGGCGTTGATCGCCCGTTCCGATGTTGGCGGGTCGGCCCCTCGGTATCGAGGGCAGCCCCTCGGGGGTCACTTCCCTGTCGAGGGGACGTTTGGTGAGCCGC
>JAUUZB010001149.1 GCA_030590185.1 Deltaproteobacteria bacterium | reverse complement strand
GGCACCACCCTGCCCACCCCAACATCCGCCGCCGGCGCCAACCCCCGCAACCCGCTGTCGATGCGACTCGCGGTCGGCCATCCGACCGCCGACACCGAGGTCCACGCCTCCCTCTACAATCTCCCCCCCGCGGCCATCGGCTATGCCATGGAGCGCTTCGCACAGAAGTACCCGGACATCGACGGAAACCTCGCCTACCGTTTTGCCGAGCTCGGCGCCATGGTCGCGTGGCAGGTGCCGTGGATGGTGGTGAGCCACGAGTACGGTCACTACCGTGTCGCCGACCGTGAGGGCTGGGACCCGGAGGTTCACATTACCGGCTGGATGGGGGGCTTCACCCGCTACACCTTCCCCGAGGGGGCGCGCCCCACCAACGAGCAGCGCCTCGAGGCGAGCGCCGCGGGCGTCAACCAGCAACAGCTCAACGCCCTCTATTCCTACCGCAACTGGGCGGTGAACGGCGGCGCCCGTTACCAGGAGGCCCTCGGTTTCCTACTCGCCGAGACCAACGTCGCCCTCTACGCCCTCAACAGCCTGCGCAAGGGGGACGACACGCCGAGCTCCGACGACATCGCCAGCTACGTCAGCCGCCTGCGGGCCGAGGGCAACGAAGACATCTCCACCGGCAAGATCGCCGCCATGGCGGTGGCCGCCGACCTCTGCTCGGCACCCTTCTGGGCCGCGTTGATCGGCACCGGCCGGTTCGTGGCCACCGGCGAGCGCCGCATCGGAATTCCCGAGCTCAACATCGGCTCCACCACGGTGACCTACCCGAACTTCCACCTGTTGCTCGACTCGGCGGGACCGATCATGGGCGGCTCGGTGTTCGTCGACCCCGAGGGCCCCGCGCCCCCGATAGAGCTGCGCGTCGATGTGCGCAGCGACGGCAGCGGCGGGGCGTTCAGCTCCACCGCCCACGGCATCGAGCTCGGCCTGGAGGGGCTGCGGCTGACGCCGACGGCCGGGTTCTCGTACGATGCCCTGCGCGGACCGGGGTTCATGGCCGGGGCCAACCTCGAGTACGACTTCAGCCGGTACCTGGGGGCCTATGCCGGGGTCACCTACTATCAGAACTTCATGCTCGATGAGGTCAGTGGGCGGGAGGACGGCTTCCACGCCGGCGGGGGGGTGCTCGGGCGCTTCTAGTTGGGGGCCCGGATCGGATCCGATCAGCGTTCCTCGTTCGCCCGGTCGCAGCCCCGATCAACCCCAAACAAGCTACCAGTCGAGAGCTTGAGGGGTGTTATCAGATCTGATAACATAGGTGTTGTGATTGATCGCCAAGAATTGACCCTCGAGGACGTATTGGCGAGCGCGGCGCGCTTGCAGAAGATTGTACCAAACGCGATCCTCGTCGGTGGAACCGCAGCGGCATTGCATTGTGGGCACCGGCTGTCGTTTGACCACGATCACGTCATCGCGGACCTCGCCGATCGTTTCGACACGATCCTCGAACACCTCGAAGCTCTCGACGAATGGTCCACGGCCCGCGTCACGCCCGGCAAGATCATCCTTGGTTCCCTAGGCGGCATCGAGAGTGGAATTCGGCAACTCCGTCGGCAACGCCCGCTCGAGCTCGAGGTGCACGACATCGCGGGCGACGCGCTACGGGTGCCAACCATCGCCGAAACACTTCGGGTGAAGGCTTGGCTAGCACTCACTCGCAATCAGGTGCGTGACTATGTCGACATCGTTGCGTTGTCGGACAGACTCGGGCCAGCCGAGGCCGCCCGAGTTCTCATACGGCTCGACGATTACTACGCCGACCTTTATGAGGGCGACGATCGCGCCGCCACCCAACTCGTTCGCCAGCTCGCCGATCCGGCACCGCGCGACCATCGAGTGATTGCTGAGCTTTCGCGGTACAAGCAACTCGACCCACGCTGGCACAAATGGTCAGCGGTGACGGCCGCGCTCGCCGATGTCGCACAACAGATGTTGGAGAGCGAATAATGGCCGGCCTCCAATTCCGAAACATCGACACCACCCCTCTGGCCCCCGTTCGCTCTTGGCCGGCCGAGGCGATCGAGACCGCTCTCCACCGGGGTGCGTTGAGGGATTGGCGACGCATCGCCGCGGAGATCCGACGCTCGCCTTGGGGGAAAGTGGCACGCACCGTGGCTGACGTCGCGTCTTGGGGCGAGCATGGTGGTGTCGATGCCTTGATGACCCACCATATCGATCATTGCCGCGCCTCTATCAGGACAGCCGGCCGGCGGCGCTGGGCAAATCACATACGGCAGCTTCGCGCCGATACCGGACTTTCGATGCGAGCCTTCGCGGCACTTGCGGGCACGAGCGCATCACGCCTGAGCGATTACGAAAACTGCCGGGTCGCGCCAACCACTGATGTGTTGTCACGGATCGAGCACGCCGTTGAGGTCGCCGCGAGCTGATTCCTTGGCCCGTGCATCCCGTAGGGTCCGGACAATCAGTGTTACTCGTCGATCCTGGCCGCGCGGTGATCGCCGAGCTCATCAGCACGTCGGCGACGTATGCCTCCGGATTGGTGCCGGCTGACGCCGACGGCCGGGTTCTCCTACGATGCCCTGCGCGGCCCGGGGTTCATGGCCGGGGCCAACCTCGAGTACGACT
>JAUUZB010000339.1 GCA_030590185.1 Deltaproteobacteria bacterium | reverse complement strand
CTCGACGAGAGCCGTATCGAGATCTAGGCCCAGGCCCTGGGCAACTCCGAAGGGGCCTTCCTAAGAGCCCTCGACCACGCCCGCAAGCGCACCCAATTCAACCAACCGATCATCGACTTCCAGGGCGTGGGTCACAAGGTGGCGCGCATGTGGAGCCAGATCCAGTCGGTCAAGTGGCTCACCTATTACGCGGCCTGGGTGTGCGATCAGCGCTCCAAGAAAATGTCGGCCGCGTTGCCGCTGTTCACCTCGACGGTCAAGCACCACGTGCCGGAGACGGCCAAGAGCGTCATCGACGACGCCATCAATGTCTTTGGCGGCTACGGCTACTTCCTCGAGCAGGAGGTGGAGCGCCGCTACCGCGACAACCGCATCATTGAGATCTATGAAGGCACGGTCGAGGTGCAGCTCAACAACATCGTGCGGGTGTTGAAGAAGCTCAACCCGGACTTCATCGACGCAAACCTGTTCTAACGGGGTGGCGCGAATGTGGTGGTGCCCTAAGCGAGCTCCCGGCGCCGGGCGGCGATCGCCGAAAGAGGGTGTGGCGTGAGTCCCCACCGTCCGGCCTATTGGGAGATCGAGCCGGTCTGGCTGTTCTACGTGTTCGCCGCCCTAGCGGTGGGTCTGTTCGTGGTTGGCATGGCTCGTCGGGTGCGCCGTTGGCGGCAGGGGGGCGGGACGCCGGAGCTGGTGATGCCGCCGGTCGGGGTGATCCTCACGACCTGGCTGCGCGACGGGTTGTTCGGTGCGCGTCTGTTCCGCGGTGATCGCGCCGGCGGGGCGATGCACCTAACCATCGCCTGGGGCTTTGTCGGTCTGTTCATCGGCACGCTGGTGGTGGCGGCCGATCACTACCTGATCGGCTTTCTATCCGGCGACCTCTACCTCGGCTTCTCGGTCGTCATGGAAGTCTGCGGCCTGGCGCTGCTGGTCGGCATCGCCTGGGCGCTGATCCGACGTTATCTGCAACGCGTGCCCAGGTTGACGCGGCGTGGGGCAGACGGGGTGTTGCCAGCGTGGCTGCTGGTGATCGGCACGAGCGGCTTCCTGCTCGAAGGCGCACGTCTGGCGGCGCAACGGCCACAATGGGGCGATTTCTCCTTCACCGGCGCGGCGCTGATTGAACTCTGGCCGGCTGGGGAGATGGGTGTCACGGCCTATCGGGTGTTGTGGTGGGGACACGCCTTGGTCAGCCTCGGGCTGATCGCCTATCTCCCATGGAGCAAATTACTACACGCGGTGTTGGCACCCGCGACCCTGGTGCTGACTCCCAGGCCAGTCGTCGCCACGGACACGGACACCGACACGGTCACCGGCACCGGCACCGCTGCCGACACCGACCCGACCACCGCCACCCCCCTAACCTGGCGCGAGCTACTATTCGGCGACGCCTGCGTCCTATGCGGCCGCTGCGACGCCGTCTGCCCTTCCCACCAATCCTCGGAGCCCCTCTCCCCACGCGATTGCGTGCGCTCAGTGCGGCACGCCTCTGCCGCCAACCCGACCCTAGCCGCCCAGGGATGGTACTGTACGACCTGCGGAGCCTGCGCCTGGGCCTGCCCCCTGGCGATCCAACCAATCGAGATCATCGCCCGGTCCCGCGCAACCCTGGTGGAAGCCGGCCAGGAGGTTCCCGCGCAGCTCGCCGAAACCCTCGAGCGCCTCTACAAATACCAAAACCCCTGGCTGTCCAAGAAAGGGCAGAAGGCCGCCTGGCAAACCGAAGAGCAAATCCCGGACCTCACGAAGAAAGGCACGGCGGAGTTGCTCTACTTCGTCGGCTGCACCACCGCCCTCGACACACGCGCCCAAGGGGTGGCGCGGGCACTGGTCGGAATCCTATCGGCCTGCGAGGTCGACCTTGGCACCCTCGGCAAAAAGGAACCCTGCTGTGGCGACATCGCCCGCCGCACGGGCGAGGCCGGTCTGTTCGACGTCCAGCGAAACGAGACTCAGGCCCTACTCGCCAAGCACAGCGTACACGAGCTGGTCACCACCTCCCCCCACTGCTGGGACACCATCGCCCATGCGCACCACGGCGCCACACGCGCCTGGCACTACACCCAACTGCTCGCCCGCCTGCTCGAGGATGGCCGGCTCGAGCTCAACCAGCGAACCGAGCGGCGAGTGACCTTCCACGACCCGTGCTACCTAGCCCGCCACAACGGCGTGGTCGACGAGCCGCGGCGCCTGATCCGCGCCACCGGCGCCACCCTGGTCGAGATGGCCCAACACGGGGTCGAGAGCCTCTGCTGTGGCGGTGGTGGCGGTCGGATGTGGCAAGAGCTACCGCACCAACGGGACCTCGCCCAACGCCGCCTGCGCCAGGCCGAGGCGACCGGCGCCGGGGCGGTGATCACCGCCTGCCCCTGGTGCTTGATCATGCTCGAAGATGCGCGCAAGACCAGCGGGCTAGAGGATCGCCTGGAGATCATCGACCTGGCCGAGCTGATCGCCGCAGCCGTGCCCGCCAAGGAGGGGTGAAATGAACATCCTGGTTCTCGCAAAATCGGTCCCAGAGGTTGCCGAGGCGGAGCTCGAGATCAACGGGGAGGGCACCGCTCTGGAAACCGAAGATCTGGTCTTCGGGATCAACGAGTGGGACAACTTCGCGGTCGAGGAGGCCATCCGCCTCGCGGATGGCGACGGCGGCACGGTGACCGTGATGACCCTCGGCGACGAGGAAGCCGAGGACGTGCTGCGCCGGGCCCTCGCCATGGGGGCCAACGAGGCGATCCACCTGTGCGACGAGGCCTTCGTCGACTCGGACCCGGCCACCGTGGCGCGCCTGTTCGCGCTGGCTATCGGTGACCGACGTTTCGACCTCATCCTCACCGGGGTGCAGAGCTCCGATGCCAACTACGCCCAGACCGGCGTGCTGCTCGCCCAGCGCCTCGGTATCGCCTACGCCACCCTGGTGACGCGAATAGACCAACAGGGGGATGGTCTGGTCGTTCACCGGGAGCTCGAGTCGGACACCGAGGAGCGCGTGGAGCTGCCGTTACCGGCGTTGGTCACCGTGCAGTCCGGCATCAACCAGCCGCGCTACGTCTCGGTGATCGGTATCCGCAAGGTGCGCACCAAGACCATCGAACAGCTCGAGCTCGATGACCTCGACCTCACAGAGGAGGAGGTCGGCCTCGCCGCCTCGGCCGTAGGGGCCCGCGGCCTGAGCCTGCCGGAGGTCGGCGGCAACGCCGAGATGCTCACCGGGAGTGTTCCGGAGCTCGGCGACCGGCTCGCCACCCTCCTGCGCGAGAAGGGGGGGCTCTCGTGAAGACCCTAGTCATCGCGGAGCACCGCCGGGGAGAGCTGCGGGCCTGCACCAAGGAGGCGATCTCCGCTGCCCTCGGCTGCGGAGACGACGTAACGGTTGCGGTATTGGCGACGGCGGCAGCGGCGGCAACCATCGCTGAGCCACTGCGCGGCTCGGTGCCGAGGATACTGCTGCTCGGTCACCCCTCCCTCGCCGACTACGACCCGGAATCCTACCTGCCGGTGCTGATGGATCTGGTCCGCGAGACGGCGCCCGGGTTGGTGCTCTTTCCCCACACCAGCCAGGGCATGGACCTGGCGCCAGGGCTCGCCGGCCGCCTCGGGCTGCCCCTGGTGACCGACTGCACCGCCATCGAGATGGAAGACGGTCTGACCGTACGGCGACAGGCCTTTGCCGGCAAGGTGGTGGAGCGGCTGACCCTGAAACCGGCGGCGACGGTGCTACTCACCCTGCAACCGGGGGCCTTTGCCGAGGCGAAGGACGGCCTCGAGACGGTGGTTGAGAAAGAGACCGTGCTTCAAATCGACCCAAGGCACCCGCGCCGGTTGGTGGAGTATCTCCGCGCCGCCAGCGAGGAGGTCGACATAGGCGCCGCCGACATCCTCGTGGCGGTCGGGCGTGGCATCGGCAAGGAGGAGAACGTCGCCCTCGCCGAGGCGCTCGCCAATGCCCTCGGCGGCACCGTGGCCTGCTCGCGGCCGGTGGCGGACGCCGGCTGGCTGCCCAAGAGCCGGCAGGTCGGTACCTCTGGCAAGACGGTGCGACCCAGGGTCTACGTGGCGCTCGGTATCAGCGGCGCCTTCCAACACCTAGCCGGCATGAAGGGCGCTGATACGATCATCGCGATCAACAAAGACCCGGCCGCGCCGATCTTCGGAATCGCTGACTACGGCGTGGTCGGGGATTGCGTCGAGCTGCTGCCGGCACTGACCAAGGCGCTGGGTTGATGAATAGTATATAGTAGTGCCTGACACTACCATATACGACTCGCTGCCAGCGCTGACGAAGGCGCTGGGCTAATGAGTGCTATATAGTAGTGCCTGACACTACCATATAGCACCGAGCTACTGCCGACGTTATCCAAGCCGGTGGGTTGATGAATGGCATATAGTAGTGCCTGACACTACTATATAACACCGGCTCACGCGGCCGCGGACTCGGTGTCGCCGGGGCTCGCGCCCTTTGTGTCGCGCTGCTCGACGTATTCGACGGCGCTCAGGGCGGCGATGGTGCCGTCGGCCACGGCGGTGGTGATCTGGCGGTAGCGCTTGGCGCGCGCGTCACCGGCGGCGAAGACGCCAGCCACGTTGGTGTGCATGCCTTCGTCGGTGACGATCTCGCCTCGTTCGGTGAGCTCGATCTGGTCCGCGAAGGCGGCGGTGTTCGGCACGTAGCCGATGAAAACGAAGCAACCCTCCACCTCGACGGCGTGGCGCTCGGCCGTCGATTTGTCGGTGGTCACGACCCGGCTCAGGTTTGCCTCGCCCTCGAAGGCCTCCACACGCTGGTTGAGGAGGAAATGGATCTTGGGATTCCGCTGCGCCTCCGCGACCACCCAAGGTTGGGCCTGGAAACTCTCGAACTCGTGGATGACGGTGACGCTCGAAGCGTGCTTGGTCAGCGCGATGGCCTCCTCCAAGGCCGAGTTGCCACCGCCGACCACCGCGATCGGCTTGTCGGTGAAAAAATCTCCGTCGCAGGTTGCGCAATACGAGATGCCCATGCCCTCGTATTGCTCCTCGCCGGGGATGCCGAGGCGACGGGGGACACCCCCCGCCGCGATGATCAGCGCCGGAGCCACGAAGCTGCCCTCGTCCTCGACGTCGACTCGCTTGAGATCGCCGGCCAAATCGAGGCGCACGACCTCCGCCTGGGCCAAGACCTCGGCGCCAAAGGATTTCGCCTGCCTGAGCATGATCTGACTGATAGCGTGCCCCGAGGTTTCCTCAACCCCCGGGTAATTGGCGACCTTGTAGGAGAGAACCATCTGACCGCCGGGGGTGCCGGTGTCGATGACCAGCGCGCGCTTCTTTGCCCGCGCCAAATAGATGGCGGCGGTTAAGCCGGCCGGCCCGGCCCCGAGGACGATAACGTCGTAGGCCTGGGATTTGTCGCCGTCGCTGACCATGGCGTGTCCTCAGGCGGCCTGCCGCCCAGCCTCTCCGAAGGCGCGGTCGAGGTTGCCCTTGACCTGCTTCTTGTTCTGGATGCCGCTGGTCGCCTCGACCACCTCGCCGTTCTTGAAATAGACGGTAAAGGGCAAGGCCATAAAGCCCCGCACCTGCGACAGGGACTTGATGTTGCCCGCCGCCGGACCGTCGAAGGCCATGTCCCGGAACGCCACCTTGGAGTAGCCGTCGCGCAGGTTCTCCATCACGTCGTAGACCG
>JAUUZB010000521.1 GCA_030590185.1 Deltaproteobacteria bacterium | reverse complement strand
GTAGCTCGCCAACGCCGCGTCGTCCTCCGGCAGTTGCAGGTCCCAGCAAAAGTAGACCCGCTTGTTTTCCCCCTCGGCGGCGCAGGCGCCCCCGTCGCACTTCTGAGCCTCGCAGTCGCTGATGTCGCAACCGAGCACATCATCCACATCCTCGTTGAGGTCACAGACATTGTTCTGGTTCCTGTCCCAGCAGCGTTGGCAGTCCCGGACGTCGCATATGCCGTCGTGGTTCTGATCCTCCATCCACAGGCCGGGTTGCGCCGAGGCGCGGTCGAGGTAGACGTACTCACCGAAGTCGTAGACGCGATAGGCTTTCTCGATTTCAACCTCGATCTCGCTCTCGACTTCACCCTCCTCGATCACGCCGTCGCCGTTGGTGTCGAACGGCCCCCCGCTCACGCCATCGCGGTCGAGGTCGTACGACTCCTCGATCACGCCGTCGCGGTTGATGTCGTACGGCTCCCCGAACACGCCGTCGCGGTCGAGATCGTCCACCTCGATCTCGCCATCGCCGTCGAGGTCGTACGGCTCGATCTCGCCGTCGCCGTCGAGGTCGTGAATGACGAAGTTGCCGTTGCAGTAGGAGGCGCCGCCGCCCCAGTCGAGGTCCCAGCAGGCCGGGTACCGCGACCGTAGGCCCATGTCCCGGTCGAAGAAGTTGGGCTCCATCCAAAACGGCAGGTATTTGGAGTGGGTGTCGGTGCTGTGGATGATGACCAGCTTCTTGGGGATGGCTGGGTCGGACCCGGCCTCGCCATAGGTGAGCTGGAAACATCCGGACAGGGTGAGCGCCAGGAGGACTGCGCTGAGGCTCTGTTTCATGCCGGTTCTCTCAGTGGTGAGGAGGGTTGAGACTCGATCGGGGGTGGCTGCCTGCCGGCTACTGCTCGAAGTCGTCAAAGCTGCGCGGGGCCAGTTTGAAGGCCTCGAAAGTGTAGGTCAGGATGCCGGTGATACTGGTGAAGCGGGTGCCGTTCGGGCGCGACGGTGGCGGTAGGAAATAGAGCTGCGTGTCGACGGCGAGGCCGTAGTCGTCCTCGCTGGCGTCCTGGCTCTTGATCTCGAACATGCCGTGGCCGAGGCTGCCGACCGTGACCTGGACGTCGCGTACCTGAATCAGCACCCCTTCGTGGGCCTCGGAGGCCACGCCGTGGTCGGTGGATGGACTCCACCCCTCGGAGCCGGGGGCGAAGCGGGTGGCGACCGTTGAGGGGTCGGCGATGAAGACCGGCACCGGGAGGTCGGCCTCGCCGAGCTTGATCACGTCCACCACGTCGATTTGAGAGCCCTGGTAGTACTCGCTGTAGAGACCGTCGAGACTCAGTAAATCGCCGACGGCGTAGAACCCGAGCGACTCGGAGATGGGTAGATCGGCATAGATGCCGCTGTATTCCGCCGCCTGCTCGAGCACGTCCGACACGAACAGGGCCCGGATCCCGATCGGATTGTAGGCCGGGGCGCCGTCGTCGGAGTGCTCGACGCCGGTGACCACCACCTCGGCGCTGACCTGGGCGCCGGCGTAGAACTCCCCGGTTTGGATCCGGGTGATCATGCCGAGGGACGCCGTGCTGCTGCCGGTGACCCCGCCGGTGCCATCTGGCCCGGCGTCTACGGTGAAATTGCAAGCTGCGGTGGCGACGGTCGCCAGCGCGCCGAGGAGAGTGAGGACCGGTTTCATCATCGCTCGTTTCGCGCCTTGCGCGGCTTCGGCCGCGAAGTTGGCGGGAGGGTAATGCATCGTCGAGCCAATGGCAACGGCAGGGCTCTTGGGTGAATGGAGGGGTACGAATGGTCGTCCGTATACACCGAGCCCACGGCCTGATAATCGACCGCCCTGGAGGCCAAATCATGAACCGACTCCCCCTACTTGCCCTGCCCGCGCTCCTCATCGCCTGCGACGGTCAGATAACCCTGGAGGAGTACGGGCCGGAATTCTCCGACTCCATGTGCAGCCGAATCTTCGAATGCTGCAGCCAGGAGCAGATCGACACCATGACGAACTTCCTGATCGACTTCTCCAGCGAGGAGCAGTGCGAACAGGGCTTCGAGGATCTCTTCATGCTCGGGGATCTATTGTGGTCCGATGCCGAGACCGAAGGTCGCATGCGCTTCGATCCGGATGCGGCCCAGGCCTGCCTCGACAGCTACGCTTTGTCGACCTGCGACGAGCTGCGCAGCGCCGACAGCCTGAGCCTCGCGTCGAGCTTCGACACATGCGTCAGCCCGTTTGAGGCCCTCGTCGAAGCCGGGGGCGCCTGCGCCTCCGAGCTGGAGTGCATCGGCGAGGCGACCTGCGAAGGGGGCGACTTCTTCTCGGCCTCCGGCAAGTGCATGCCGTACCCCGGGGAGGGTGACCTCTGCGAGTGGTATTGCCAAACCGGGCTCTATTGCGACTGGGACTATGATCTCGACATCTCCCATTGCGTGCGGATCCCCGCGCTCGGGGAGAGCTGTGAGGGGATCTGCCCCGACGACGCCTATTGCGACTACACAGCGAACCCGGCGGTCTGTGCGACCATCCCGGGGCTCGGGGACGCCTGCACCAACACCTGCGCTGTCGGCACCTTCTGCGACTGGAACGAGAGCCCCTCGGTGTGCGTGGTGCTTCCCGGCCTCGCGGAGGAATGCGCCGGGGCCTGCGCGGTCGGCGGTCATTGCGACACGGGCCAGAGCCCAGCCATCTGCGTGCCTCAGCTCGCCGGGGGCTCCACCTGTGAGTTCCACAGCGAGTGCCTATCCAGCTGGTGTGATTATGACGCCGGCCTCGACGCGTACTTCTGCGACGACGCCTACCTGGGATGCATGTAGCCAAGGGGACCGCTCGGCCCCCCCCGGAACCCCAGGAGCCGGGCGCTGCACAAATTGCATGATCCCGTTGACTCGGGGTCGACCCTGCCCCATTGATGAAGGTTGAACCCCAACGGAGCACAAGACCATGGCTGCTGGTGTCATCGGACGAGGGCTGTACATCAAGGGCGAGATCCACGGTGAAGATGACTTGATCATCGAAGGTACCGTGGAGGGCACCCTCACCATGGCCAAGAATCTCACCATCGAGACCGAAGGGCGCATCAAGGCCGACATCCAAACCGAGAACGTGATCATCAAAGGGCAGATGGAGGGCGACCTCAACGCCCGCGAAAAGATCATGTTGCACGCCGGCGCCCGTCTCACCGGCGACATGAGGGCGCCGCGCATCGAGGTCGAGGATGGTGCCTACTACAAGGGCAACATCAACATGAAGTGATCGGCGCGGCCGCCGACCTTCCCGCACGCGGACGCAGTCAGTCGTGATCATCCGCCGAGCGACCGTTGATTCAGTCTCTCCGACACTGTGGTCAAGTGTCGGACAATTTCCCACATTTACATCTGCTGCCATACAATGGAGTCTCTCCTGCGCATGGCTGGAGCATTAGCAATACCCGATCAGTATCCCGCAGATTGGCCTGAGTCCGGGCCGGTCGATCTCAGCGTCCACGATCTCCCGCACGCGACCTCTGCGACCGAGTGGTGGTACGTCAACGCGCACGTGCGCGGACCGGCGGGCGAGTCCTTCGCGGTGTTCGCTTCGTTTTTTCGGATCGTCAAGGGCCTCGACGAAAAGACCAAGGCGCCGCTTTACGCCCACTCGCTTACCTGGGCGGTGAGCGACCTCGACCAGAACGACTACTATTCGGCCTCTTTTGTCGACCGGGACGCGCCGCGCATGGGGCGCGACAAGCTCGACCGCGGCGAGGGGAGCTCCGATCAGCGCCTGCGCCGAGCCCTGCAGGAGGTGGTCGACAAGGGGAACGGCCCTTACCCGGACCGGCTGTTCAAGACCGACCCGGTGGTCGCCCTCGACCGCCTCGATCTCGATTTCGCGGGTTCCACCTTTGTAAAGGAGGGGGACGGCTTCTACCGCTTGACGCTCACCGATCCCGACCGGGCCATCGCGTGTGAGCTCAGCTTCCGACTCTCCAAAGATCCCGTACGCCACGGCAACGACGGCGTGGTCAAGGGCATCGACGGCGGCGATATGTTCTACTACTTCGTGCCGCGTTGCGAAGTGGAGGGCCGGGTACGCATCCACGACAAGGAGACGCCGATCAGCGGCGATGGTTGGTACGACCACGAGTTTGGCGGCCGCCGCGACGAGAAGTCGGCCCTCGAGGGGCTCGCTGAGCAGGAGGCCGCCTGGAACTGGCTGGCCATTCAGCTCGACGACGCCACCGAGATCACCGCCTACGAGATGGTCCGCCCGGACACCGGCGAGCAGCTCGGCCAAACGGCGCTGGTGATCGATCCCGACGGCACACGCCACGAGCACCTCGAGCTGACCATCGAGCCGCTCAATAGCTGGCGCTCCACCCGCACCTTCAACTCCTATCCCACCCAGTGGCGCCTGCGGGTGCCGGCGGCGGGCATCAACATCGAGCTCCTCGCTTGTTTCGACGACCAGGAGTTCGTCACCCTAATCTCCAAGCCTGCCTTCTGGGAGGGGCGCTGCACGGCGCGCGGCGAGCTCGGCGGCCGGCAGGTCGAGGG
>JAUUZB010001094.1 GCA_030590185.1 Deltaproteobacteria bacterium | reverse complement strand
CTGCCGGGCGGTGGAGCTGCGTCCAGGGAACGACGCCGACCTTCACAACCGGGCCGTTGTGCTAGCGGGCATGGGTCGCTACGGCGAAGCGATCGCGGATTACGAGCGGGTGCTCGAGATAAACCCCAACAGCGGTGGCACCCACAACAACCTCGCATGGCTCTTGGCCACCGCCCCGGACCCCCTAGTCCGTGATGGCACCAGGGCCGTACGGCACGCCCGCTTGGCCCTGGAGCTCGGAGCCAACGGCGCCTGGCTCGACACCCTGGCGGCCGCCCTCGCCGAGACCGGCGACTTCGACCAAGCCGCTGCGACGCAGCAACGGGCCTACGAGATGTCGCAGCCGAAGAACGAAACGCTACGACGCCGAATCGACATCTATCGTCGACGGCGAACCTACGCCGCCTGGCGACGGGAGACCGCGGCGACGCCAACCGAACCAACGAGGCCATGAGCCATGTTCGTCGTTGAGATCCTCCACAAGGCCCTGATGATCACCGCCTTCGTCGCGGTGATGATGTTGGTGGTGGAGTATGTGAACGTTCAAACGCGCGGCGCCCTGTTGAACGCCGTGAACGGCTCCGCCTGGCGCCAGTATCTCCTGGCGGCGGTGCTCGGCGCGATCCCCGGCTGTCTCGGGGCGTACGCCGTGGTGGCGCTCTTCGCCCACCGCAAGGTGACCCTCGGCGCTCTGGTGGCGGCCATGATCGCGACCAGCGGAGACGAGACCTTCGTCATGCTCGCCCTGTTTCCCGGAACGACCGTTCTGCTGACCCTAGGTCTCGCTCTTCTCGGTGGGCTCGCCGGTTGGCTGACGGACGCCATTCTTCCGGCGCGCCTCGCCGGCATCGGGGACGGCTGTTGCGATCTCACCGTGCACGAACCGGCGGACTGCAGGTGCTTCCCCCGCGGTCAGATCCTCGCGCAATGGCGTCCTCCGAGCCCCTACCGGGCGACCCTGGTGCTCGGTCTGGTCCTCGTCATCCTCGCCCTGGCGAGCGGTCAGGTCGGGCCGCCGGACTGGGGTTGGAAGCGCATCACCCTGCTCGCGGTGATGGGGGTGGGAGTTTTCATCTCGGCCACGGTACCGGAGCATTTCCTCGAGGAGCATCTCTGGCGCCACGTGGCGATGCGCCACGTACCCCGGGTGTTCCTCTGGACCATCGGCGCCCTGGCGCTGCTCGCGGCGTTGGCCCTCTGGGTCGATCTGGAGGCGTTGGTGACCGCCAACCCATGGGTGGTCCTCGCGGTGGCCGCCGCGGTCGGTGTGCTCCCCGAGTCCGGCCCCCACCTGGCCTTTGTCACCATGTATGCCGACCGCTTGATCCCGCTGAGCATCCTCATCGCCAGCTCAATAGTGCAGGACGGGCACGGCATGTTGCCGCTGCTCGCCGCCTCCAAGCGGGCCTTCGTGGTGGTGAAACTGATCAACCTGGTGATTGGAGTCGGAGTGGGCAGCCTGCTGCTCGCCCTGGGTTCATGAGAGAGAGTCAACGATGAAGACCTTTGAGCCGATCCAACTGGGCAACCTTCGCCTCGACAACCGCCTCATCATGGCACCGGTCAAAACCGCCTTTGGCGACCCGGACGGAACCGTCACCGATCGTCTGATCGACTACTACCGCCGCCGCGCCGAGGGGGGCGTCGGCGCCATCATCGTCGAGCCGATGTTCATCGACACCGCTGGCAAGGAGCACCCCCGGCAGCTCGGGGTGGAGCGTGATGATCAGATCGAAGGTCTGCGCCGCCTGGTGGAGGCCATTCACCAGGGGGGCGCCAAGGCGATCGCGCACCTCAACCACGCGGGCCGCGCGGCGAATCCCAAGGCATCGGGCCGACCGCCCGAGGCACCATCGGAGGTGACGTGTCCCACCAGCGGTGCGGATCCCGAGCCGATGAGCGCCGACCGGGTACGGACCCTGGTCGCCGCCTTTGCCAGCGCAGCGCGACGAGCGCGAACCGCCGGCTTTGACGCCATCGAGCTGCAGTTCGGCCTGGGCTACCTGGTGGCCCAATTTCTGAGTCCGCGAACCTACCAGCGCGACGATGCGTACGGTGGCGACGAGCAACGGCGAAGGAGATTCGCCAGCGAGGTTGTCACCGCGGTCCGGTCGGTATTCCAGGACGCGATCCCCGTCACCGCGCGGATCTCGGGGGAGGAGCGGGTCGAGGGTGGGATGACCCGCTCCGATGGGATCGAGCTCGCGACGTGGCTCGAGGGCCAGGGAATCGCGGCGGTTCACGTGGCGAGCGGATCGGCCTGCGACTCGCCGCCCTGGTACTACCAACACATGAGCTTGCCAGAGGGGGTCAACGCTGCCTTGGCCGCTGAGATCAAACGCCAGGTGGGGATCCCGGTAATCGCCGCCGGCCGACTGGGCAACCCAGAGAACATCGAACGCCTGTTGGGCGACGACACGGTGGACGCGGTGGCCCTGGGCCGGCCGCTAGTGGCGGATCCGGATCTCCCACGCAAAATGTTGGAGGGTCACCAGGAGCAGGTGGTGCTGTGCGGGGGCTGCCTCCAGGGCTGCCTCACCGGGGTCAAGTCCGGCGCCGGTATCGGTTGTATCGTGAACCCCGAGCTGGGACGTGAGGGCGCGACGGCGCCCCCCGAACGCGAGACGCGACACGTGGTGGTGGTCGGCGGTGGGCCCGCGGGGTTGACCGCGGCTCGGGTCGCGGCGGATCGCGGACAGCGGGTGAGCCTGGTGGAGCGCTCCGCCGAGGTGT
>JAUUZB010000794.1 GCA_030590185.1 Deltaproteobacteria bacterium | reverse complement strand
TGTACCTCACCGAAGACAAAGACTTTTTGGGAGTTGAACTCCTTGACGTAGATCGAGACGTGGGGCGTCTTGACGTAGCGCTTGAGGAGGGTCTCGACCCGGTCGGTCAGATCGTGGTCGGTGATTCGGTCGACCTGCAGGCGTCCGATCAGGGGTAGGTCGATGGTGCCGTCCGGGGCCACCCGGTGGGTACCGGAGAGGTCCGGTTCGCCAAAGACCCGGACCTCGAACACGTCCCCTACCCCGAGCAAGCCCAGGGGCTGCGTGGGGGCGGGATTCGCCCGGTTGGTGAAGGTGGAGTTGCCACCCCCGCAGCCGGTCCCGAGCAACGCCACGAGGAGGGCAGCGGGCCCGAACGCCCGGCAACTTGCGTGTCTCGTGAGGATCATCACCTGTCCGGAGCTGTCGCCGCTCCCCCCCGCTCCTTGCGCCACGGTCGGTATAATGCGTCGCCCCTTTACACTATGCAATGCCGATCGGGAAGGGCTTTCGTGTTAGGAAGCCGCGTGCCCCGTGCGCCCCACCCGCTGTTGATCATCGGCCTCGACGGCGCTACCTGGGACCTGCTCGACCCTTTTGCGGCACGGGGGTGGCTGCCGAACCTGGCGCGCTTGATGTCCGGGGGTCTGCGCACGGAGTTGCGCTCCACCCTACCGCCGGTCACCTTCCCGGCTTGGACCTCCTTCCTCACCGCCGCCGACCCCGGGCAACACGGCGTAACGGACATCCTCAGCCGCCGGGGCTACGGCTTGGTACCGGCCAACGCCTCCCTGCGCACCCAACCGACCTTCCTGCGCCGGCTGTCGGAGCGCGGTCTGCGGGTGGCGAGCCTCGGGGTGCCGGGAACCTATCCACCGGAGCCGGTCCATGGGATCTGTGTGGCCGGCTTTGACGCACCGGACGCGCGCCGCGCCGGCCCCGGGTCGGTCTGGCCGCCGGAGCTTTGGCCCGAGCTCACGGCGCTGGGGGGGTGGCGCTACGCGACTTTTAACGAGTTCGCCCGCGTTCCGGATAGGCTCGGACGGGCGGTGGAGGGACTGCTCACCGACCTCGATCAGAAGCAGCGGGTCATCCTCGAGCTGTATCGCAGCCGGACGTGGGATCTTTTTTTCGTGCATCTGCAGGCGTCGGATACCGCTGGGCATCATCTCTGGCATACGTTTGATCGTGGGTCTCCGCGGTTTGTTGGGTTGGGCGGTGGCGGGGCCGCGGAGGGTCTGCCGCGGATCTACCGGCGCCTCGACCGGCTCATCGGTGCGCTGCTCGCGGTCGCGCCCGACCACGGCCGCACCCTGGTCGTCAGTGACCACGGCATGGGGGGGGCCTCGACCACCGCGGTGCACCTCAACCGGGTCTTGCACGGCCTCGGCCTGTTGACCTTCGCGCGCACCCGGCGCGCCCGTGAGGCCTCGAGTGGCTTGGCCCGCGCCGTGCTCGGCCGCCTCGGCCCCGGGGTGGCGGGCCACGCCCTACGACTGCTGCCGCGCTGGGCCGGCGCCGCCGTACTAGCCGCCGCCCGCGGGGTGGCCGTGGATTTCTCGCGCAGCCTCGCCTTTTCGGACGAGCTCGACTACGGCCCCACTATTTGGCTCAATCGCGTGGGCGTGTTCCCGCGTGGTCAGGTGAGCACCGGGCAGGCCGTGGCGCTGTTGGAACGGATCCGCGCCGCCCTGTTGGAGCTACGCGATCCGGAGACCGGCGATCGCCTGATCCGAGCGGTCCATCGCCGCGAGCAGGCCTTTGCCGGCCCTTGGGCCGAGCGCGGCGCCGACCTGGTCATCGAGCCGGCGTGGCCCGGCGGGTACCGCCCCTCTTTTCTGCCCAGCGCCGGGCCGGGACCTGAAGTGCGCAAGCTCAGCGCCGAGGAACACGGCGCCGCCAAGGGTGCGGGCATGCCAGGGGTTCACCGTCGCGAGGGGATCTTCATCGCCCACGGCCCAGGCCTGCGGGCCACCGAGATCCCGATGCTCCGCCTGGCCGAGGCGGGCGCCCTGGTTGAGGCGCTGATGGGTCTGCCCGTGTCCGCTGACCTGGCGGTGCAGCCACCGAGCTTCTGCGCCGAATTGTTCGAGGTTCGCGCCGGCGACGCGACGACCGCGGCGAGCGGAGCGTCTACGGATCGGACCTTCCGCCCCGACGAAATCGTCGCCATCGAAGCCCGCCTCCGCTCCCTCGGCTACCTAGGCTGAGGGAAAAGGGCGCCGAGCCCCAGAAGGAACCGGATGATGCTCAGCTCGAGAGGTGGGGAGTATTATGGGCGGCCGTGCTAGGCAGCCGCTCGCTCCTGCTTGCGCTCCTCGCGAAGGAAGGGGTACTGCTCCGGCTCTTGGGGTGTGGGCGCTCCGATTGGCTGTGGGTGCTTCGCCTCCGCCGCACCCCTCCCTTCGCTGCGGTGCCGCGCGTCGCTCGCTCGCGCCACCGTACTCGCATCAGACATCCGTCACATTGACCGGGTTGAGCACGCGGTCTCCAGGGGCCTCGAGCAAAACCGTTCTACGACACCCTCCGTCAGGCGGCTCCGTAGGCGACCTAAACGACGACAAAGACGAAAGACCCGATCCTCAAACCGAATCGAGCTCTCGAGGGGTCGTCTAGTGAATATATCCAAGCGCCTTGAGGTCTTTGTAGGTCTCCGGATCGAGATTCTCGACCACGGAGGGACCCGGCTGACCGTCGCGTTGATGGCGGTGCTGCTTGACCGCCTCGTAGAGCCGCTTCCAGCGTTTGTCCCGGAGGAGCTCCGGGCTGAAGATGTCCCGCTGCTCCATAGGATCAGCGATCAGGTCAAACGCCACGGCGCGATCCTGGTCGAAGGTGACCGAGGGCAACAGGGAGCGCCGGCCCACGGTGGCGAGGAACTCCGCCTCATCGGCCGCTTCCTGGTAGATAATCTTCTCGCGATAGGTCCTGATCATGCGCCGCCGAATACCGAAGTTGTTGAACTCACTGATCACGAAACGCTCGGGGGTGTTGGTCTCCGGCTGGGCGAGGTGGGCCATCATGTCGATGCCGGGCAGCGCCTCGTCCGGGGTGACGCCGAAGTAGCTGACGATGGTCGGCATCAGATCGATGGTCTGGAAGAGGTGGTAGTTGTAGGCACCGCGCACGCTCATCGTCGGGGCCTTGATGATGAACGGCACCCGTACGATCTCGTCGTAGAAATGGTGGGCGTGCAAAAAGACGCCGTGCTCGCCAAAGGCCTCGCCGTGGTCAGCGGTGACCATGATCGTGCTGCGGTCGTAGAGGCCGAGATCATTGAGGGCGGTGAAGAAACGCCCGAGGACCTGGTCGGTATAATGGAGGGCGCCGTCGTAGGTGGCGACCATGCGCTCGATCTCCGCCGGGGTGTAGCGACCGAGCTCCCAATGGGGGGAGCGCACCAGGCGCACGGTCTCATCCTCGACGTAGATGTTCTCAAAGGGCTCCGGGGCGTGGTACGGGTCGTGGGGGTCGACGAAGAAGAGCAATAGGAAGAAGCGCTCGTCGCGGTGCTGACGCACGAACGGGATGGCCAGCTCCACCACCTGCTCGGCCGAGGGC
>JAUUZB010001169.1 GCA_030590185.1 Deltaproteobacteria bacterium | reverse complement strand
GCGAAGCGGGCGAGGGCGTCCTGGTCGTGACCCTGGCGTTGACCCAGGATGACCGCTGTGGGGTCGATGGACGGCCGGACTGCCCAGAATTCGAATTCGGCCTCACCGAGCAGCGGCTCTACGACGAGCGGGTCGCCCGCCTCGAGGACCTGACCGGGGGCTCGGCCCTGGCGCGTTACGAGGCCGGACGAAGCGCCACCTGTGAGCAGCGCGACCAGAGCCCGGCCTACGTCGACCTGTTGTGGGTGGTGGATGATTCCCTGTCGATGCAACAGATCATCGGCCGTCTGCAGCAGGCGGCGCGGGATGCGGAGGCCCTATTGACCGGCAACGCCGGCATCGTCGACTTCCGGGTGGCGCTCACCACCACCAATCCCTCCCGCACCGCCCGTACGCGTTGCAGGAACGAATGCGACCAGAGCTGTGGCGGCCCGAGCTGCAACATCTGCGATGCGGCTCTAGGTTGCTACAAGACCTGTCCCGAGGGCTGCGACTCGGATTGCAACGACATAGGAGGCGGATGTGACGCGAGCTGTATCTCCACCTGCCTGATGCCGCCCGAGATCGACGGCAGCGACCTGGATGCGGCGATCGCCTTCGACGCCGCGGGGGACCTGGCGTTACCCGGGGGCGGCGGGACGTTTTACTACGAAGACACCTACTACCTCGATTGCGACGGCGCCTCCGCCGGCATCGACGATTGCTCCGCGGCGCCCGGCTTTGCTCCCTTCTTCGCCGGTGGCGAGGCCTCCGGTCCCCTGGGGTTGCCCCGTAATCGCTTGACCGATAACGCTGGTTTTCTTGGCAGCGGTGATCGCGGCGCCTGTGAGCGTTCGCCCATCAGCCTCTCGGCCGCCGCCGAAGCTTGCGCGGTGGACGACCCTACCTGTTGCCAGCGTTTGTTCTCCGAGTGCGACGACGGCCCGACCGTTCTCGCTTCGCAGATGTGCGACCTCATCCGTTCCATGGGCGGGCTGCCCGAGGGGGGCTCGGCGAGCGCTCGACCCCATTCGGCACCCGAGCACGGCACCCGCTCGGCGCGCCGGTTGATCACCTCGATGTTGCCGGCCTTGCCCCTCGACTACGCCGAGACCTGTGACCCCTGCGACTACGACGCGCGTTTCCATCTCCGCCTGCCATGCTCCACCGCCGAGCCCGGCTGCGCGCCCTGCGATCCTCGCGTCGATGGGAGCTGCGAACCTGTGCCACTCTTGAGCCTGTTCTTGTCCGATGAGGAGGATGCCTTCTTCAAGGATGACTGCGCGGTCACGGCCGGGATCGGGGACCGCACGCAGTTGCCGGAGCTCTGCACTGGCGTCGACGGTGACCCATCGACCTTCGAGTCCTGCGACCCCTGCGCCGGCGATCCTACCTGCGATCCCCGCAGCTACTGTGAGGCGGGCGGATTCGCCCTAGCGCCGCCCACCGGCTACGACCCGGACGCCGTGGCCCGCCGCGCCAGCCGCGCCAGCGTGCAGTGGCGAGACGAGGACGCGCCCGAATGCGCCAGCACCCTGTCCAAACTGGTGCCGTGCGACAGCGCCTGTGAGGCCCAGTGGGCAGCGGACAACCTCGCGGCGTTGCCTGGTTTGTTGGAGGGCTCCTGCGTGACGGATCCCTGTGTCGACCAACCGGACGAGGCTTCCTGCGACGCGATCACGGTCAATGTCGGATCCGGCAGCCAAGCGTTCTGCAGCTGGCAAAGCAGCGGTCGCTGCGTGAGTCGGTGTTCGGTCTACGGCAGCGACTTCTCCGTCGACGAGCAGACGCGACGCTGCAACTGCGCCGGCGAACGCGCCGATCCGGCATGCAGCGGGGACGGGGACCCGCTGTGCGTCTGGGACCAGGCGACGGTGATGCCCGGGTTCGATACCTTGCTCGCCTGCAAGCCGCGTTACCCGATCAACGACTGTCGGGCCTGCAAGCGCTTGCTACGTCACCTCGATGCGCTAGAGGGCGTCGACCAGGATCCATTCACCAACGATGCCTTGATCGGGCTCGGCCGAGTGGGCCGCGTCTATGCCATCGGCCGGGACGCGGGTCTGCCCGGGTATGGCGGGACCTCGGCGAGCGATCCAGAGGATCGGTGTGGGGGGGGCATGAACACCTGGGGCCTCGGGGATGGCGAGGCCTATCGTGCCCTGGCCGAGGCAACCCTCGGCCGCACCCAGGACGTGTGCGCCGACTCCTACGCGAGCTTCTTCGGCTTGCTGTTGGACGACGGCGCCACCCTCTCGGAGCCGTATCCCCTGAGCGGGACGCCGATCGCCGCCACCTTGAAGGTCGGGATCGCGCGGGACAATGACGATGGCACCTTCACGTACGTCGAGGTGCCGCGGTCACGCCGGCAGGGGTTCTTCTACGGCGCCCTGACCAACAGCATCGCCTTCAAATCGGACCCGGTGGATGGGGTTTGCAATCCGCCGGGTGGCCCGGTCACCGAGAGCTGCCCCGCCAACGGTGAGCTCGACGAGGTCGAGATCCTCTACGCACGTTCGGCGCCCACTGTACCGAGGGAGGGGGACGTGATCTTCATCT
>JAUUZB010000677.1 GCA_030590185.1 Deltaproteobacteria bacterium | reverse complement strand
GTGACGGTACGGATCTGGCGGGCAGCGGCTGCGCGGACCTTGGACCCAACGGGCAAGGGACCCTTGCCTGCCTGAATGATTGCGCCGGATTTGATACCTCCGGTTGCACCTTCGGCGCCGTGTGCGGCGACGGCGCCATCGACGGCGTGGAGCAATGCGATGGCGTCGCCCTCGGCGGTCAATCCTGCGAAAGCCTCGGCGCCACCTTCGGCGGGAACCTCGCCTGCACCGCTTGCCTGTTTGACCTGAGCGGCTGCGCCTTCACGCCCACCTGCGGCAACGACATGGCCGAGGGAAGCGAGCCCTGCGATGGCACCGACCTAGGGGGGGCGACCGACTGTACCGACGCAGGCTATGCCAGCGGCACCCTCACCTGCACGGCTTGCAAGTATGACTATGGCGCGTGCATTGGCGGGGTGCCGGCGGTTTGCCCCGACGGCAGCCGCGACGGCCTCGAGGACTGCGACGGCACCGATCTCGGCGCCACGACCTGCAGCGATCTCGGCTTCACCAGCGGCGACCTGACCTGCGCCATCGACTGCACGTTTGACACCGACGCCTGCACCGGCGGCGGGCCACCGGTTTGCGGCGATGGTGAGGTGGGCTCCACCGAAGATTGCGACGGCTCCACCGCGGGCCTCACCTGTGCTGACCTGCCCGACTTCAGCGACGGCACCCTCGCCTGCGACGCCCTCACGTGCACCTGGGACGTGAGCGCCTGTCAGGTTGGCTTCGCCTGTGGCGATGGAGTTGCCGAAGGTCTCGAGGCCTGCGACGGTGCCGACCTCGCCGGCGCCGAGTGCAGCGACTTCGGCACCCTCACTGGCACGGTGACCTGCACCTCAGCCTGCACCTTCGATCTCAGCGCCTGCGTGGACACCTCCGGAACCCCCCTGGAGAGCTACGTCGCCGCGGTGTGTGGCATGCTCGACAGCTGCAGCGATTTGCTCGGTCGTTATTACGCCGACCAACAGTCTTGCGAGGAGATGTATTGGGATGCCGTCGCCAGCGGCTACATCTTCGGCGCCGATGACGCCCTCGCCGGCTGTGCGACGGAGATCAACGCGGCAACCTGCCAAGAGCTAGTGGGAACGATGAACAACCCGGAGGGCGCCTGCGCGGAATTGATGGGCAGCCCGACCCTCACCGAAGGGCAGCCCATGGATGATTGTAGCGGTTGGAGTGTCTCCTGCGTCGCTGGGACGCAGTGTTGGTCATTCCATCCGGATGGCCCGAGCTGCGAACGTTGTGTGCCCGAGGCGGGCAGCGGTGCGGACTGCGGCGATACGCCCTGCGGCCCGGGTCTGTTGTGCGGTGCCAGCTTCCTCTGCGAGGAGATCACCGGGTTTTCCTGTACCGATGATTGGGACTGCTACGACTCCAACGGGTCCTACGACTACTATTGTGACGGCGTGACCTGTGCGGAGCGCACGGTGGGGTCCCCCTGTGGGGCCGTCTATGAGAATTTCAATCATTGCGGTGTCGACGGGTTGACCTGCGTCGACGGTCTATGCACCCAACCGGGTACGACCTGTGACGACAAGCAAGACTGCCTGGACTTTGGGCTCGGTTGCATCAACGGCACCTGCGCGGCCGGCCTGAGTCGGGATACCCCCTGCTCGACCACCTATGAATGCGCCTTCTTCCTCGACTGCGATTTGATTGACCAGGTTTGCAACGATGCCCCAGCCGTCGGTGAGGCTTGCGACAACCTCTGTATGTGGCCCGCCGGTTGCTTCAATGGCACGTGTGTCGACTTCGTCGCCGAACCGGAGAGCTTGGCCTTCGGCGATGTCTGCGGCGACACGGATTGCAACGGCAGCACCTGTGAATGGACCTACGGCCGTTGCGCCGCTGGGTACTGCGATCAATGGGGCGACGCGCCAACCTACCAATGCACGAGCCACATCGCCGCGGGTGCGCCCTGCCCGGACTTCTACGGCTGCGACCCGCTCCTGGACCATTGTGTCTATGACCTGGTGGACGGCCAAATGGAGTGCACGCCTTTCGTGGCCGTCGGCGAGGCCTGCAACTGGATCGGAGAGTGCCTGCCCGATCAGGCCTTCTGCGATTCCGATGGCACGGGCAACTGCGAGGTCCTGCTCACCAACGGGCAGGCCTGCACCATGCCCGACATCTGCCTGAGCGGGTATTGCTACGGCCTGTGCAGCGGCGGCACCTTTGACGGCCTCCCCTGCGACAGCGGATGGTCCTGTGAGGGTGGCGAGTGCTCCGGCGTTTGCGGACCGCACAACCCCGACTGGCAGGTTTGTGCAGAATAAACTGCTCGGTGGTTGACGCACCCGGGCCCGAAATCGGTCGATACTCAGGGTAGATAGTGTGCAAACTCTACCCCGGTGACCGACATGTCAGTGAAACCAACCAGCGGCGTTGCCCCCATCCCGGAGCCCTCGAGCTTGGTCGCCGCAGATCCCCGCAGCCTCGCGACACCCGCGACACCCGCGACACCCGCGACACCCGCGACACCCGGGGCGACACCCGCGACACCCGGGGCGACACCCGCGGCACCCGCGGCGGCACCCGATCGACCGGCGGCAACCACCACCACCAGCCCAACGGCGATCGGCACGGCCCTACCCGCTCCAACCTCCACCGCCGGCGCCAGCCCCCGCAACCCCTTGTCGATGCGGCTCGCGGTGGGTCACCCGACCGCCGACACCGAGGTCCACGCCTCCCTCTACAACCTCCCCTCCGCGGCCATCGGCTACGCCATGGAGCGCTTCGCCGAGAAGTACCCGGAGATCGACGGCAACCTCGCCTAGCGTTTCGCCGAGCTCGGCGCCATGGTCGCCTGGCAGGTGCCCTGGATGGTGGTCAGCCACGAATACGGCCACTACCGGGTCGCCGACCGCGAGGGCTGGGACCCGGAGGTTCACATCACCGGCTGGATGAGCGGCTTCACCCGCTACACCTTCCCGGAGGGTGCGCGGCCCACCAACCAGCAACGCCTCGAGGCGAGCGCCGCGGGCGTGAACCAGCAACAGCTCAACGCCCTCTACTCCTACCGCAACTGGGCGGTGAACGGCGGCGTCCGTTACCAGGAGGCGCTCGGCTTTCTGCTCGCCGAGACCAACGTCGCCCTCTACGCTCTCAATAGTCTGCGCAAGGGCGACGACACCCCGAGCTCCGACGACATCGCGAGCTACGTCAGCCGCCTGCGGTCCGCGGGCAACGACGATATCTCCACCGGCAAGATCGCCGCCATGGCGGTGGCCGCCGACCTCTGCTCGGCGCCCTTCTGGGCCGCCTTGATCGGCACCGGCCGCTTCGTGGCCACCGGCGAGCGCCGGATCGCGATCCCCACGTTCAACATAGGCTCCACCGAGGTTACCTACCCCAACTTCCACCTGCTGCTCGACTCGGCGGGACCGATCATGGGCGGCTCGATGTTCGTCAACCCCGAGGGCCCCACCCCACCGATCGAGCTGCGCGTCGACGTGCGCAGCGATGGCAGCGGCGGGGCGTTCAGCTCCACCGCCCACGGTATCGAGCTCGGCCTCAGTGGGCTGCGGCTGACCCCGTCGGCCGGGTTCTCCTACGATGCCCTGCGCGGACCGGGGTTCATGGCCGGTGTCAACCTAGAGTACGACTTCAGTCGTTACCTGGGGGCCTACGCGGGGGTGACCTACTACCAGAACTTCATGCTCGACGAGGTCAGTGGACGCGAGGATGGGTTTCACGCGGGCGGGGGGTTGGTCGGGCACTTCTAGGGTTGGGTGGTTCGCATCATGCCCCCGGTGCTAGGATAATCGCACGCACCGAGCTGACACCCACCATGAGCAACACCCCCCCACCCAAATCAGATCGCGAACGTCGGGCCTCCACCCGGGTGCCGGTTTGCCTGCCGATCACCGCCTTCGGTCCGGGCACCATCCAGACCGGCACCTGCATGAGCGTCTCCACCGG
>JAUUZB010001083.1 GCA_030590185.1 Deltaproteobacteria bacterium | reverse complement strand
CGAGGAAATGGAAAAGAGCGGCGCCACGTTTACGATCGCTTCGTTGCTCGAGCTTCTCAATACCTGATCCACGGCCGGTCGAGCCTGCCCGAGGAGGTCGCCCTTGACCCAACGCATCGCGATCGTCACCGGCGGCTCTCGCGGCATCGGCGCTGCCATCGCCAGGCGTTTGGCCTCTGACGGTCACTTCGTCCATCTGGTCTATCGCGCCGACCGAGACGCGGCCGATAGCGTGGTCGCGGATATCGCCGCCGCGCACCAAGGTGACCCGCGAGCCAGGGCGCATCGCGCCGACGTCAGCTCGGAGGAGGACGTGCGTCGTCTGGTTGTGGAGGTGCTCGACCACAGCGGCACCATCGACATCCTGATCAACAATGCTGGCGTCATCGATGACCGACTGGTGCTGCAAACCAAGACCGCGGCGTTCACCCGCTTGCTCGACGTCAACCTCACCGGGCCGTTCACTTTGTGTCGCGAGGTTCTTCCCGAGATGCTCGATGGCGGCTGGGGCCGGATCATCAACATCTCCTCCATCGCGGCGGCAACCCCCGCTCCCGGGCAGGCAGGCTATGCGGCCGCCAAAGCGGGCCTCGAGGGCTTGACCCGAGCGCTCGCCGCGGAGGTTGGGCACAAGGGTATCCGGGTCAACGCGGTTGCCCCCGGGGCGATCGAAACCGACATGACCAGGGAGACCCGCGCCCGTTGGCAAGGATCGGGTGACGAACGCCGGTGGGGCGCGCCGGCAGATGTAGCGGGCCTAGTGGCGTTTCTCGCCAGCGACGAGGCGGATTTCATCCAGGGCCGCGTGATGACAGTCGACGGCGGCCGGGGCGCCACCCGACCGAGCCCGCCGGCCAAGTGAGGAGGGCGTGATGATTCAGGGTGAGCCACTCGCCGGCAAGGTCGCGTTGGTCACGGGCGGATCGCGCGGCATCGGCGCTGGTATCTCGACCAAGCTCGCGCAGTGGGGGTGCGAGCTCTGTATCAACTACGTGCAGAGGGACAGCGCTGCCAATGCCCTCGCCGAGACGCTTCGCGCCGGCGGCGCCACCGTGCATCTGATGCGTGGTGACCTGTCGGACCCAGAGGAGGTGGCGCGCGTCATCTCCGCTGTCGGCGATGAATGTGGCCACCTCGATATCTTGATCGATAACGCCGCCATCGCGGTCTTCCGCCAGCTCAGGGAGGCGACCCTGGAGCATTGGCAGTTCGTCATGGACAACAACGCGCGCTCCACCCTGCTGTTGGCGCAACACGCCCGCGGGCTCATGGCAGGTGGGGGAGGGCGTTTGATCACCATCTCCAACGCCATGCCGGAGCGTTACCTCGAGGGTGCCGGGTTGTTGGCCGCGGCCAAGGCCGCCCTCGAAACGTTGACGCGGTACCTGAGCGTGGAGCTCGCCCGGGATGGCATCGTGGTCAACTGCGTGCGGCCGGGCCTGGTGGAAACGGACATCGTCAAAACCCGACCCGAGTACGCCGCCGCCCTCGTTACCATTGCCGAGCGCAGCCCCTGGGGTCGCGCCACGACCTCCCGGGACTGTGGAGACGTGGTCGCCATGCTCTGTCTGGAGGAGGCCGGTTGGATCTGCGGCCAGGTGATCGACGTCGATGGCGGGACGGGCGTCTGGCTGTGACTGCGCCCGGCCCAACCTACTGGGAAGACGTCGAGGTCGGCGATAAGCGGCGCTACGGGCCGTTCACGATCACCACCGAGATGTTGGAGCAGTTCCTCGAGGTCGTCGACGACCAATACGCCCTCCACCGCGACGAGCAGTTTGCCGCGCAGCTCGGCAACCGTGGTCCGATCCTGCCCGGTACCCTCATCCACGCCGCCGTTGACCAGAAGGTCGACGCCCTCGGTCGGGAGCGCGGCGAGCGCCGCCAGATCCAACTGGCGGCCCTGCGCTCGGTCTATTTCGATTTCGTCAGGCCGCTTCATCCGGAGGAGGAATTCTGGGTCGACGTCGAGGTGCTCTCGGCCGAAGCGGTCACCGATGAGCTCGGCACCATCGAGGTAGCGCGGCGAGTCACCGATGCCGGCGGTTCACTCTTCACCATGGCTCGGGTGCGTATCGCCGTGCTGCGTCGCCCGGCTGGGGCGGCTTGATCAGGTAGCTCCGGAGACTCGCGTGGCACCGATCATCGAGTGGCTCAACAAGTGGTCGACCCTGCGTCCCACACAGGCGGCGCTGCGCACGGGTCGCGGGAGCTGGACCTGGTCTGAGCTCAGGGGCGAGGCCAAGCGCGTGAGCGCTGCGCTAGGGGAGGCGGGCGTCGTTGCCGGCTCACCTGTGGGTCTACTGACCGGGAACACCCCCGAGCTCATCATCGGTCTCGCCGGAATCGTCGAGCACGGCGCCGTGCCGGTGATCATCGACCCCACGGACCGGGCCTGGGCAGGCTCGGCGTTCGATACCCTGCCACCCGCAGCGGTCGTGCTCTCCAACCTGACGTGCGACCTCCCCTGGCCAGGGGCCGGGGCCGCCATGGAGGTCGCCGGGTTGGACGCGCGGCTCGGCCTCAGCGTGAGCCCCTGTGCTGCTTCGACCGAGGTGGCGCCGGAGACCGCCCTGGTGGTTTGCACCTCCGGTACGACCGGACCTCCGCAGTTGGTGGCATGGAGCAAGGCTCGCGTCGGCTGGCAGAACTACTTGCTGTGGCGTTGGTACCGTGTCCTGACTCGCGACACGGCTGGTGTTGGCTGCACCGGGTTGGTCTTGCCGCTCACCTTCCATTTCGGCCTCGCCGCGCTCTT
>JAUUZB010000376.1 GCA_030590185.1 Deltaproteobacteria bacterium | reverse complement strand
CCCTTTGGTATTTGTCGCTGTCCATCTCGCCAAAGATCCGCTCCACCTGCACGGTGCGAATGATCTCTTCGGCGATGGTGGTGAGCACGCCTAGGTCGGCGTCGTCGAAGGGGCGGCCGTCCTGGCGGTCGGCGACCAACACGCCGCGCAGGTACTTGCCCTCGCAGACCGGCACTCCGGCGAAGTCGGTGATCGCCTCCGGCCGGCTGTAGTAGACCAGACCCGGGTGGGGGCCCTTGAGCCCGGTCAACACCAACGGCTCACGTCGCTTGGTGATGGCGCCGATCAACCCCTCGCCCGCCGCGATTGGTTTCTCGATCACCCTGTCGGAGCTCGAGCGCAACTCCTTGACCCGCATTCGCCGATCGTCGGCCGCCATCCACAGCAAGGCCACGGTGTGGGTCTGCAGCGCCCGCTCGGCCACCGCCAGCACGTTGTACAGCGATTCCTGGATAGCCTGCACCGAACCGATGCGTCGTCGTCGTCGCAGCTCGGCGGCGTCGAGCTCGCGGCCCTCGAAGCTGAGCCCGGAGGTGAGCCGGAACTCCACCGCCTCGTTGTCGATCGCCTCGAGGTGGGTGGCGATGGCACTCTTGAGGTTGTGGCGGCGGGTGAGCGCCTCGCCGCGCAAGAAGAGCGTGTAGAGAAAGCCGATGAGGAGCACGAAGGAGGCGTGGGAGATGTACAACCGCACGTCGGCGGCGCCCGGCTCCAGGAAGATGATCACCGCCTCCACCCCGAGGATCAGCGCCAGGAAATAGGCGCTCAACACCGGGCCGTGGAAAGCCACCAAGAAAGCGACCAGCACGTACACCAACGGGTAGAGCAGGCCGCTCGGCCCGCCGGTGAGCTCGATCAACACGAAGGCGCCGGCGATGAACAGGGTGCCCAGCTCCAGATCGGAGAAGGTCGCCTCGCGCTCCAACCCCCGGGCGCCACGTTGGAAACGCTCGAACAGGCGGGCGAGCATCACGATACACAGGCCAGTGAGGGCGAGCAGCTGTTGGCTGCTGCTCCGTGCCGGGTCGCGGAAGACCCCGAAGATGCACAGCGCCAGGGCCGCGTAGCCGAGGGCGAAGCCGGCGGTGCGACGCAAGAGCCACACCAGTCCGGCCAGAATCCACCGCCCAAAGGCGCGGAGGTGCGTGCCGTCGGAGAGTCGCTGTCGCCTGTTGCTCGCCGTTGCGCTGCGACTGCTCATGCTCAAAAAAGCCTCTGGCCACAATGCACCAGCGATCGATCAGGGGCAAGGGGAGAAGCGCGCGTTTTCACGAGGTTTGCGCGAGTGGTCCTAATTGATCGAAATGGCTAGGGAATCGATCACCACGGGAGCCACGCCTGGCCGGCTTGGCCGCGCCTAGTCGCTGATTCTTTTCAATGTATCGGCCGCCGTCTCCGGCTCGCCGAGGAGTACCAGCAGCTCCTCGAGGGCGGCGTGGGCCGCGTCGTATTCGGTGGCGGCGATAGCATCGCTGGTGGCGCGCACCAGCTCGCGGAAACGCTTGTTGTCCTCCTCGGAGAGCTCGGTGGCCCGGCGCAGTTTGTTGATCCGGTGGTAGCGCGCCATGGTGACCCCCAGGCCGACCTCGAGGGTCTTGACCCGGTGGAGCAGCGCGCAGGCGACGCGGATCGCCGGCCAGATGGCGCGTAGCTTCTCATAGCTCTCGATGTCGCCGGCCAGCGCCGCACCTCCTTTGATATCCAGGGTGCGGATCATACGCTCGTTCATGGCGCGCTCGATGCGGCGCTTGGCGTCCTTGAGGTCGTCCGCCTTGCCGCGCCCCTTCTTAGCCAACTTGGGGCAGCCGCCGGCCACCTCATCTTCATCGATTTGGGCCTGGGCGCTGCCCGCGGCCTCTGCGGAGATGTCGGGTAGGCGCTCTGGCAGCTCCCACAGTCCCTTGGTGTCGAAGAGGGTCTGGATGGTTTTGTTGAGCTGCTTGTTGGCGGCGACGTGATCCCCTTCGGAGATCTTCGCGGCGGCGATGGCAATTTTTCGCTCCGCCGCCATCTGCACGGCCGGGTGCCAGTCGCCTCCCCGCACCCAGAGCTCGACCCGGCGGAACTTCTGGTTGACGAACTCCGGGTGGACACGGGTGTTGTAGATGGCGTCCTCGACGCGTCGAGCGATGTTGGCCGCCTTGCACCAGTCCTGGGCGGCCAAGGCTGGACCCAGGCTGCGGATGTCGTTCTGGGCCTCCTCCGGGAGGTCGAGGGCGTGGGCCTGTTCGCGGCCGAGCTCCTTGGTGAGGATTTTTGCCGAGCGCTTGATATCCCGCATCGACATCTTGAATTTGTCGTCGGTGTCGGGGTTGACGCACTCGATCACCTTGGCGGCGCGGGCGGGTAGGGCCACCGTGGAGAGGAGCACCAGGGACAGAATCAGCCGGGTCATGGAGACGTCAACCCCCCCAAGGGTTCCGCGCCGGCGGAGTCGAGGCCATGCAAGAGCCCGGCCGGGACAGAGGTAGGCTGCGGAAAATCCGATTCAACCTCGACGCTTTACACCACGGGCCCGTAGAAGTTACAAGGATCTTTCAGCTAGTTGGAGTTCGGATGTTGCGCTCAGCTCGATGGCTACCGTTCCTCGCGTGCTTTCTGCTGCCTGGCCTGGTCTGGGCTCAGGGGCCACGGCGCTCCGGTTTTGATTCCGGGATGCCCCCATTTCAGATCAAGCTGACCAAGGATTCGGTGACCCGACTGATCGCGGCTCTCCCGGAGGTCACCAGGACCGCTTCCAAGCACCAGTCCCAATTCATGTCCGGCTTGACCGGCGGCGCTGGCCCAGCCGGCGCGCCCCGTCTGACCGCAGAGGAGATGGACGCCCTGCGGGCCATTTTTGCCAAGCACGGCTTCTCCATGGAGGAGTTCGCCATGCAGGTCTCGGCCCTGCTGGCGACCTATCTCATCCTGAGCCCCGACGCCTTTGACAAGCAGCTCCCGAGTGAGGAGAAACCGGAGATCCGGGCCATCCTCACCGATCCCAACATCCCCCAGGAGCAAAAGGATACCATTCGCAAGCAGATCCAATTCGCCCGGGCCAACAAGGAGCAGATCCGCGCCCAGCTCCAGTCCCTGGCCACCGCCGAGAACAAGGCGGTCGTCAAACCGATGCTTGCACAGGTGCGCAAGGCCTTTGACGCCGCCCAGGCCGCGGCCCGCGAGTCGATGCGGGCCAAGCAACCCGGGCCCAAGCGCCCCAATCCAAAGTAGACCTCGCCGGTCTGGCCCGGTCGGGTCATCTCCAACCCGTTAAAAGAACTCATCTTGACACACCGCGGCATTGCTGGTAGTCGCGGTGTCTCGTGTTTCTGGAAACCGGGGTCGACCCCGGGGTGAGGGTGGAGAACCAACATGGCAAAAGCTGCTGACGACGTTCGCAACCAGCTCAACGAGCTCTGGAACCAGGCCATCGACCAGCTCGAGGAGGTCAAGGACGCCTTTGGACGTTCCCGTGACCGGATCGATGAGGAGATGCTCCGGCTGCGCGGGGAGCGCGATAATCTCTTGAAGAAGCTCGGAGAGCAGACCCACAGGCTCGCCAACGACGGCCGCATGCCGGTCCCGAGCATGGTCAAGCGCACCGTCGATCGTCTCAACGACGTGATCGACAACATGACCAAGACCGCCAAGAAAAAGAAGAAGACCAAGAAGAAGACGCGGCGCAAGGCCAAGGGCACCAAGAAGACGGCGAAGAAGAAGATCACCAAGAAGAAGACGGCCAAAAAGAAGACGACCCGCAAGACGGCGAAAAAAGCGGCGCCGCGCAAAAAGAGGTCCTGAGGGCCTCCGACGGTAGCGCTCCGCTCGGCGACGTGATAGAAACCCTCGCTCCGCGGGCCCGTTCCGCGGAAACCCAGAACGTGGGGCTGTAGCTCAGCTGGGAGAGCACCTGAATGGCATTCAGGGGGCCGACGGTTCGATCCCGTTCAGCTCCACCATTTCCTTAGTCCTGGTTCCCGGTTCAACCCGCCTCCGCATTCTCTCGATCCAATAGCTTGTGACAGATCGCCAGGACGCGGCGTACCCGGTGGGCGGCGTCGGCGATGCGACCACCGACCTCCCCGGCGGCTGCCTCGCTCTCGGCGTCGATGCTGTCGAGAAAAACTTCGGCCGTGCCGAGGGCCTTGAGGGCGAGGGCGATGTCCGGCGCTGGCCCGGAGCTCGCCGATGCCGCGGCTGTGGCCAACGCCTCCTCCTTCGCCGCTAGGGCCTCGGTCGTGCCCTCTAGCTCGGCGCGCGTCTTCTTGAGCGCGGCGACGAGCTTGGTGATCCTGGCCTTGCTGCGGGCCGCTTCCTTCGCGGCCCCCGCTGCGTCCTTTGCCTCGGCCGCGCTGGGGGCCGCCGTTGCCTCCTTCTCGAGCTGCGCCACCACCTGCTCGGATTCCTCGAGCGTATCGCGTTGGCTGACGATCTTCTCTTTCAAGCGTCCGATCACCTCGTCCTTGGTCGCGAGATCCTTCTCGAGCTGTTGGCGCAGCTCTTCGGCTGTGGTGGCGTCTTCCTGTCGTTGTTCTTCGGCGGCGGCGATGGCCTGTTCGTGTGCTTGCTGGATCTCGGCCGAGGTTGCGGCGTCCGTCTGCTGTTGTTTTTCGGCGGCGGCGATGGCCTGTTCGTGTGCTTGCTGGAGCTCGGCCGAGGTCGCGGCGTCCGTTTGTTGTTGTTCTTCGGCGGTGGCGACGGCCTGATCGAGCTGTTGTTGGAGCTCGGCGAGCCCGGCGGCGCTGGTCTGGCCTGCCTCCCCTGCGGCGGCCTCCGCCTCTTGGAGGCTCTGCTGGAGCTGGTCTGCCTGACCTCGCGCCCCCTCGATCTCCTGGTTGAGCTCCGCCTCCTTTTGCTGCGCCGCTTCTTGCGTCTGCGCCAGGAGACCCTGGAGCTCTGCGTACGCGGCGTGGGTTTGTTGTCGCTCCTGCTCCACCTGCCCCCGCCAGGTCTCGACCTGCTCCGTCATCTGCTGCAACTCACCGCGGAGTTGAGACTCCACCTGTTCCCGTTCGACAAAGGCGGTCTGGATCTCGGCGCCGTAGGTTTTGAACTCCTCCTGCTTTTGCCCCATGAATTTCTTGAGCTCAGCGAGGTTGGCCTCGGTTTTCTGGACCCGTTGGCGTTCCATCTGCAGGAGTGACTCGACGGCGTCCAACTCCTGGTCGCGTGTCGCCCAGGCCTGCTTGGCTTTGCTCACCACCCCTTCGACCGCCCGTAGCCGCGTTCGTAGGTGGGATAGTTTTTCCTCGACGCTCTTGGGCGGCGGCTGGGTTGCGGTCTCTATGCTGAACAGGCCGTCAAACTGTGTGCGCCGTTGATAGGTCTGCGCCGTGACGGCCGCTTTCTTCGCCGCGATCGGCGGCGGACCACCCGGTCTGCTCGT
>JAUUZB010000854.1 GCA_030590185.1 Deltaproteobacteria bacterium | reverse complement strand
CTTCACTCAGGGCGCGGATCCGCGCCCCACCCTTGCCGATGACGATCCCCTTTTGGGATTTGCGCTCCACATAGATCCGGCCCTCGAGGTGACAACGCTCCTCGCCGGAGTCGCGTCCATCCTCAAAGGTCTCGATGACCACCGCGGCGCTGTGGGGCACCTCCTCGTGGGTCTGCAGGAGGAGCTGCTCCCGGACCAGCTCCTCGCACAAAAAACGCTCGACGCTGTCGGTGTGCAGATCGGTGGGAAACAGCGGCGGCCCCTCGGGCAGACGGGCAATCAACGCCTCGACCAGGACGCCGAGCCCCTCCTCGTGGAGCGCCGAGATGGGGAAGATGTTGCTCAGGCCGGTCTCCCGAGCGTAAATCTCCATCCAGGGCAGCAGGCGATCCTTGGGGCGCACCTTGTCGGTCTTGTTGATCACCAACAGGATGTCGTTCTCGTGCCGGGCGTTCTGCTTGGCCCGGGTGACTAGCTCGAGGTCCTCTGGCGCCACCGTGGGCTCCACATCCGGGCGCGAGGCCTGGACCTCGATCACCAGAACGGTCAGATCCGAATCCCCCACCGCGGCGCCGGCCATGCGGCGCATGGTCTTCTGGAGGCGGTTTTTGCCGAGCTTGTGGCTGACCCCGGGGGTGTCGGTGAAGATGATCTGCGCCCCGGAGAGGTTGAGGATGCCGTTGATCCGGTTACGGGTGGTCTGCGGCTTGGGGGTGACGATGGAGACCTTCTCCCCGAGCAGGGCGTTAAGCAGGGTAGACTTTCCGACGTTTGGTCGACCAACGAGCGCGGCAAAGCCAGACTTGAAACCTTTTTCCGAGTCACCCACGGGAAACCCCCACCAGGAGCAAGCCGTCCGGTCGCCGCGGCCGAACGCTGCCCGTCATCTCAAAAATTTCAGTAAAATCATACATCTTCATAGATTCCTCGGGGTTTTTCCTCGGGCATGGAGCCGAGCTCCTCCATGGCGCGCTCGGCGCAGATCTGCTCGGCGGCCTTCTTGGTGGAGGCGCTGCCGGTGCCGAGGGTGCGATCCCCGATTCGCACCTCGCAGCTGAATCGCCGGTCGTGGTCAGGACCGGTCACCTCGAGCAGCACGTACTCCGGCGGCTCGTCGCCCAGCCGATGGCAGAGTTCCTGGATCCGGGTCTTGAAGTCGACGATCTCGTTCGCCGCGTCGAGGGCCCGGGCGAGGGGACCAAAAAAACAGCGCAGCACCGCCTCGTAGCCGCCATCCACGAACACCGCGCCGACCAAGGCCTCGTAGGCGTCGGCGAGGATGCTCTCGGTCTGACCGCTGCGGTGCTGACCAACGCCGAGCCGGAGGTGCTCACCGACACCGATCCCGCGGGCGAGATCGGCCAGGGCGCTCTGGCGCACCACCCGGGCCCGACGACGGCTCATCTCGCCCTCACCCATCTCCTGGTGCGACTCGTACAGGATCGCGGCGACCAGCAGATCGAGGACCGCATCGCCGAGATACTCCAGGCGCTCGTTGTCCGGTCCAGAGCCCGGGTTCTCGTTGGCAAAGGTCGAGTGGGTGAGCGCTTCGCTCAAGCGATCCGGGTCCTGAAAAAACCACCCGAGGCGCTCTTGGAGATCGGCGGTCACGCGGTGACTCCGGCGCGCCGATGAGGGGAGAGATCTGAGGGGAGAGATCTGGAGGGATCGCGAACCAGGGTGCCGCCACCGAGCACCCGGTCGTTATCAAACAACACCGCGGCCTGGCCCGGCGCGCCCCGGGGGGCAGGCTCGTCAAACAGAATCCGGATCCGGTCGGCGCTGGGCCACTCGACCCGGGCCGGCTTGGGCTGCTCGCGATAGCGTTGCTGCACCTGAACCGCGGTCCCCTCCGCGGGCGGCTCGCCCACCCAGCTCAGTTGCGTCGCCTCCACCGCGCCGGTCAAGAGGTCCTCTGGCGGCCCGACCCGTACCAGGTTTCGGCTGGCGTCGATCTCGGTGACGTACAGGGGATGGGGGGCGGCGATGCCGAGGCCGCGCCGCTGACCCAAGGTATAGCGATGGATGCCGGCGTGGCGGCCGAGCTTGCGCCCGTCGCGATCGACGATGTCCCCGGGCCCGGACGTCTCCACGGTTTGCTCCACCAGGTCCGCGTAGCCAGCCTCCCCCACGAAACAGATCTCTTGGCTCTCTTCCTTGTCCGCCACCGATAGCCCAAAACGCCGCGCCGCTTCGCGTACCTCGGGTTTGGTCATGGCGCCGAGGGGGAAGAGTAGGCGCGTGAGTTGCGCCTGTTGCAAGCGGAAAAGGAAATAGGTCTGGTCCTTGTGCCGGTCGAGGCCGCGCTCGAGGGTCAGCGGTTGATCAGCGTCGGCGCCAGCGCCGCGCAGGATGCGCGCGTAGTGACCGGTGGCGAGGCGATCCGCTGCGAGTGCCTCGGCGCGGGCGAGCAGCGGCCGGAACTTGATCCGGTCGTTGCAGTCGACACACGGGTTGGGGGTCTCACCGCGGGCGTAGGCCTCGGCAAAGGGCTGGACGATCTCGTCGCGAAACGCGTCGGTGACATTCAGGACATAGAAGTCGATGCCGAGGCGGTCAGCGACCCGACGCGCGTCGCCTAGGTCCTCGGGCGAGCAGCAGCTGCGCGCCATCCGTGGCCCGGGGGCCACCGCGTGGGTCTTCATGGTGAGGCCGATCACCTCGTGCCCCTGCTCGAGCAGCAGAGCCGCGGTGACCGACGAATCCACGCCGCCGCTCATGGCCACCGCGACCCTCACCCCCGCAGCTCCAACACGGTAGCCGCGATCACCGCCGTGGCCCGTTCGACCGCCTCGGCTCGGGTGGTCCAGCCCAGAGAGATCCTCACGACTTCGATGGCGCGCTCGGGGGAGATCCCCATGGCCGAGAGCACGCCCGAGACCCGGACCGTATCGCCATGGCAGGCGGCGCCAGCGCCGATCAAAATCCCGGCCCGGTCGAGCCGGGCCACCAGAGCCTGGGCCGGTATGTTAGCGAAGCGAATGGCGCAGGTGTTGGGCAGCCGGGGGGCGCCCGCGCCAATTACCTCGAACGCGATCCCAGCCGGCCCGAGGCGATCAGCGAGCCCGGCCTCGAGACGGTCCCGGAGCCCTTCCAAGGCGGTTTGGGGCAGCTCAGCCTGGGCCACCCGGGCGGCCGCAGCCATGCCACGGGCCAGGGCCAACGGTTCGGACCCGGGCCTCAACCCGTCCTGTTGGCGGCCTCCACCCCACAAGCGATCGATCTGCAATCCGGCCCTCAGAACCAGGGCACCAACCCCCCGCGGGCCCCCGAACTTGTGGGCGGAGATGGCGAGGCTGGCGGCGCCGAGCCGCTCAACATCGATGGGGATTTTGCCGGCCGCCTGCACCGCGTCCACGTGGACCGGCACCCCAACGGAGGCAGCCGCGG
>JAUUZB010000845.1 GCA_030590185.1 Deltaproteobacteria bacterium | reverse complement strand
GATGAGATCGAAGCCTGGCTCGAGGAGAAGATGCTGCCCTTCGAGCGGGTCAACAACGGCGGCGTTGCCGCGCGCGCCGCCGACGCCATAGTCGATGGCAAGGTGGTTGGCTGGTTCTCGGGTCGCATGGAATTCGGCCCGCGCGCCCTCGGTGGCCGCAGCATCATTGGGGACGCCCGCAGCCCGGAGATGCAGTCGACCATGAATCTCAAGATCAAATACCGCGAGTCCTTCCGACCCTTCGCGCCCTCCTGCCTGGTGGAGGAGGTCTCCGAGATTTTCGAGATGGAGCATGACTCGCCCTACATGCTGTTGGTGGCGCCGGTGCGCGAAGAGCGCCGCATCGCCTTGAACGACGAGCAGAAGGCGCTGTTCGGGATCGAACAGCTCAACGTGCCGCGCAGCGACCTGCCGGCGATCACCCACGTCGACGACTCGGCGCGGGTCCAGACCGTGGATAAGGGCGTCAACCCGGAATACCACCGGGTGATCAGCCAGGTGAAGGACAAGACCGGCAAGGGCTGCATCATTAATACCTCGTTCAACGTGCGCGGTGAGCCGATCGTCTGCACCCCCCAGGATGCTTACCTCTGCTTCATGCGTACCGAGATGGACGTCCTCGTGCTCGAGGACTGCATCCTCTACAAAGACAAACAACCGGCCCTCGACGATGACGTCGATTGGCGGTCCCAATACGAGCTCGACTGATGGCTAGCGTGACCAAACCGGCTGAGAAGAAGAGCCCGTTCAAGAGCAGCCGGGAGCTGCGCAAGTTCGGGATGGTGATGTTCGTGCCGTTAGCGATCATCGCTGGCCTGTTGTTCTGGAAGAAGGGTCTCGCCCCACAGACCTACGGCGCGGGCGGCGCGGCGGCGTTCTTCTTGGTTTTCGGGCTGGTGGTTCCGAGGGTGCTCGGTCCCATCGAATGGGCCTGGATGAAGTTCGCGGGCGTGTTGTCGTACGTGATGACCCGGGTCATCTTGACGATGACGTTTTTCTTCGCCATGACGCCGGTGGGGCTGTTGCGGCGGATCTTGACGAGAGACCCGATGCAACTAAAAAAGGACCCCGGGGCCGAGAGCTACTGGGTCCCGGTGGAAGAGGACGGACCAGGGACGCGTTCCGACGTTCCGTATTGATAGAGGTAGAGGCATGTTGTCCAAGGCTGGTCTCATCTGGGGTTTCTTGCGGGTCCGCAAAAAGTGGTGGCTCGGACCGATCATCGGGATGCTGCTCGTGCTCGGTCTGTTGATCGTGGCCACCGAGGGCTCGGCGGTCGCGCCGTTTATCTACGCGTTGTTTTAGGCAGCTGCGGGCTGCACCGCCAACGTTGAGGGCGGCGAACCATCCGGCGGCGACGTCTGCTATACAGGCGCGACCGAGGATATCGGCAGTTTTGAGGTCTGGACCCACCGGCAGGGGTCGCTCTTTTGTGGAATTAGGCAGGGCCAGCATGACCAAGACCATCGTTTGTCAGTTGATCGTTTCCTTTTCCGTGCTGGCCTTGGCTGCCTGTGGAGCGGGCGGGTCGGATGACGGGAGCGGCGGAGCCGGCGGTACGGGAGGTGTTGCTGGTGGTGCTGGAGGCGGCGGTGGCGTGGGCGGCGGAGTCGGCGGCGCGGGGGGAGTCGGTGGCGCGGGCGGAGTCGGTGGCGCGGGCGGCGGCGGCGGCGCGGGGGGAGTCGGCGGCGCGGGCGGCGCGGGCGATCCCTTCAGTGGACGCCCCCTCGGCCAATGTACCGCGGACACAGACTGTCCGACCGGACCCGATGGCGCGAGCGGAATCTGTTCGAGGACAGCCCCGGGCGGAGTCTGTCAGGGCTGTGGAACGGATCCCCATTGCCCGGCCAACTGCACCTGCCTCGCCGGGTACTGCATCATGGACTGTATCGATGACCTCGATTGCGCCCCGGGGTTGGAATGCTCAGGAACCGGGCGCTGCTCCATTCTCGCCTGTGCGGCCGGGGTTTGCCCGGTGACACTTTTCGGATGCAGCGTATCTGGGGACCGCTGCGCGCGAGTCGACTGCACGGGCGACTCCACCCTCTGCCCAGCGGACACCAGCTGCGTCGATGGGATCTGCATCGAAGATCGGGCGCTCTAGGCGAAGCGGGTCGGCACGAACCGCCGGCGCCGGCGCCAGGCGTAGAACCCGAACAGGGCGAGGGCGGTGATGATCAGCGCCCACTCCTCTGGTTCGGGCACGCCTGAGACCACCAGGTCGCTGCCAAAGGGCTGACTCAGGTTTTCCTTGCCGCTCTCGTTGAGGCGGTCGAAGCGATCGTCGGATGCCTCGGCCTGGCGCAGGGCCTCGCGCTGGCGGTCGCTGACCAGGACGATCATGGATGAGTAGGGGGTCACGATACCGTGCCCCTTGGCGAGGTGGTGTAGGTCGTCGAGGGAGGCGGCACGGCGGTCGACCAGGGCGTTGATCGCGGCGCGGGCGGCGATGGGGGCGAAAGGGTTCGGCGCGAGGGGATCCGTCGAGAACATTTCGTCGTCGTCGGCCGTGACCTCCCAGCGAATGCCGTCCTGCCAGCGGGCGGTCCGGCCGGCGTTGAGGGCGGCGATGTTGGCGAGGGCGGTGTCGGTATCAAAGGCGATGCCACCTCCCGAGCCTTGGATCGCGTCGAGCAGGCTGTCGGCGTAGGCCAGGGGCAGCTGGCCGCCGAGGTGGATCAGCCAGAGCGGGGCGTCGAGGTGATAGGGCGCCTCGGCGCGCTCGGGCTCGAGCTCGTAGCCGCCGGCGTCGCTGAGGATCAGGGCGCCGTGGTAGCGGCCGTCGCGCCGGAGCAGATCGAGTTGTTGCACCAACAGGGTGGTGGCGTGGCCGCCGTAGAAGATCAGCGCCTCTGGGTCGAGGGTTGGGGACAGGGTCGCTGGCTCGCCGCGGGACGGGGCGGAGGCGAGGTACCAGTCGATGTCGTGACCCTGGCCGACGAGGGCCCGGATGCTCGAGCGTAGATCCTTGGCGACCGCGGCCATGCTGTAGGAGCGATCGATCACCACCGCCAGGCGTAGGGGCGGGATGTCGTTCTTGGTCGGGGTGGCCGCTGGGGTGGCGCGAACCCGGATGCCGTTGGCGAGACGCAGCTCGCGGGCCTGGGGCGGGGTTGGGTTGGTGGCTGGGATCTCAGGCCACATCCAGCCATCCCCTGGCGCAGTGGTCGGTCCGTCGTTCAGCCAGCGCTCGGTGCGATCATCCCAGAAGATGTTGCGCCGCTCGAGGAGCTGGGGCAGAGGCCAGTGGCCGTCACGGTTGAGTACGGCGTAGGTCAACCATAGGTGCATCCGGGCGGTCGGCTCCTCCAGGCTCCTGTCCCGGGCCGGGATCGGGAAGGCGCGCAGGCGGTATTGGCGTGGACCGACCTGTTCGAGCAGCGCTGGATCGACCCGCCGGCGGACCTCGTT
>JAUUZB010000218.1 GCA_030590185.1 Deltaproteobacteria bacterium | reverse complement strand
GCGTCTACGATCAGTTCGCCACCCTCGCCCAGTTCTACCTCGACCACGCCATCGCCCAGGGTTTTGCGCGCCCCTGCCGCTCGGAGATCATCGCCCAGGCCATCGTCGGCATGGCGCTACGCACCGCGACCCTGCTCGGCCGGGACACGGAGCAGCGCTTCGACGTTCAGGCGGTCGCCGAGGAGATCGTCACCTTTGCGTTTATCGGTTTTGGACCCACGTCGGCACAGCCGACTCATCCGTAGGAGGCCCAGATGTTTGGATTGGGAGAGATCGTCAAGAAGGCCCGCGAGGGCAAGCTCGGTTTTCGGATGGACGAGGTGATGTCCGGTGACCACGCCTTTGAGGCCGACTGCGGCGACTCCACCGCGCGCCGGCCGATGCAGTTCAAGGTCACCTGGGGCCCCGAGAGCATCTCGGAGTGGATCGACCCACGCAGCGACAAGTTCCTCTGGCAGGAGCTCGAGGGCAGCGTGTCGGTCGACGGCCTGTGCGACGAGACGCCGTGCAAGGGTACGCTGGAGCTCAAGTACCTCGACGGCCAATTCCTGCGCTACGACTTCCGCTTTGACGTCGAGGGCAAGCCGTATCGTTTCGTGGGCGAGAAGGTGAACATCTGGCCGTGGAACCTGCCGGTCTCCCACACCACCTGTTACGGCGTCTTGACCGAAGCCGACACCGGCAAGTTGATCTCCAAGTCGGTGACCCACTTCCGCTTCCGAACCATCCCGGCCTTCTTGGCCAGCATGCGCTTCTGGTAGCGAGCTCGGGCGCGCCATACTCGAGGAGTCCCGGCGTGATTCCCTTTCTATTCTCCAGGCGTTAGGCTACACCCGCCCAGGTGCGGTCGAGTCGCACCAGGGGTCGGGAGCACCCGAGGTTGAGCCATGGCGCAGAACTCACTGGCAGTATTGATCGATGCCGACAACGCTCAGCCCGCCAACGTCGAGGGCATCTTCTCGGAGGTCGCTCGACACGGCGTGGCGATCGTCCGGCGCATCTACGGCGACTGGACCTCCCCGACCCTCAACGGCTGGAAGAAGAACCTCCTCGACTACTCGATCCAGCCGATCCAACAGTTTCGCTACACGGTCGGCAAGAACGCCACCGACAGCGCCCTGATCATCGACGCCATGGACCTGCTCTACACCGGCCGGCTCGATGGCTACTGCATCGTCTCGAGCGACAGCGACTTTACGCGCCTGGCATCGCGACTGCGCGAGTCCGGAGCGATGGTGATCGGCATGGGTGAGAAGAACACCCCGGTCCCCTTCGTCAACGCCTGCGACAAGTTCGTCTACGTCGAAGTCTTCGCGGTCGGCGAGAAGACGGCCCACGCCGGGCGCAAATCGGCCAGTGAGCTGCGCGCCGATGAGAAGCTGATCAAAATGATCCGCAAGGCGATCAGGGACTCCTCCGACGAGAGCGGCTGGGCGATCCAGGCGGCGGTCGGCAACAACATCGTCAAGCAGTCCCCCGAGTTCGACCCGCGCAACTACGGCTACCAAAAACTCGGCGAGCTGCTGCGCGCCATCGGCCTGTTCGACATCGAGCGCCGTGAGATCGACGAGAACCCCGGGCACTTCCGCTACTACGTGCGCGACCGGCGTCGCAACGAAGACTGGAACGAGTAGGCGCGCGCCTCGGGGCGGGGCGGCTCGCCTCGCATCAGGTGGGAAGCGCCGAATCCTTCTCAATGTGCTGCGGGATGATAGCCCCCGTATCTGGATCGACGCAGACGTACATGCGCCGTTGACCCGGGTTGGTTGGGTCGGCGCTCTCGTCGGTGATCCAGAAGCACATTAGATTGTCGTCGCGATCTTCGTCGTAGATCAGCTCCGGGACGATTTCTTCCGCCACCCAATCCGGATCGTCGTCGTCGCTCTGCTTGCGCTCGCGGTCCTGGCGCTGCCGCTCGCGCTCCTGGTCTTGGTAGAGCTTGTGCAACCGCGCCCGGCGCTTGGCGTCCTCGATGGCGTCCCACAGGAGGTTCTCCAGGTACCAGGCCTGGATCAACTCCATGGCGTCGTCGCGCCCCATGGCGCCGTCGTACTCCTCGCTGTCGGCGAGGAGGATGTCGCTCTTGCGCCGGGCGGCGGTGCGCGCCCAGTGGATGAGGTCACGCTTGACCGGCACCCGGCCGCCCTTGACCGCGGTCTTGAATCCACCGGCGGCGTCGCGCAGCTTCTTATAGAGGCGCTTCATCTCTTCGAAGGAGAGGCCGCGCATGGCGGCGAGGGTGGCCATCATCGCCACCCCGGCCTGCTTGAGGGGACCGAGGAACTCCGGCTTGATCGGCAGCTCACCGTTGCGGCCCGGACCGATCTTGAGCATCTCGGCACGAATCAACAGGCCGAGCAGTCGACCCCTGGGGATACCGAGGGCCTTGGCGAGCACGGCGCGGTCGCTGGGCAGGGCGCCGGCCTTGACGAACATGAGCGGGTCGGTGATCCCCATCTTTTGGAGCTGGCCGGCGAGGTTCTTGCCGAACACCGCGTTCATTAGAGTGGTGCGCTGCTGCGGGCTCAGATCGCGCATCGCCTTGGCGATGAGCTTGGGGCTGCGCAGCCCAGGTCCCTCGCCCCGGGCGAGCTTGGCGCCGATGAGCTCCTGCAATACCGTGCCGACCCCCTTGGGAGCGGCGGAGCCGGCGCGGCCTTGAACGCCGCCACCCTTGACGCCGGTGGGGCTCTGCACGAACTTGGCCCACTGTAGGGCCTGTTGAGGAAGGTTCGGGTTCGAGGCCGAGGCCCTCGCCGCCTCCGGGGTCGCGGCCGTGCCGGCTCGACCGGTCTTGGCCGCCGAGTTGGCGAGTCGGCCGCAGAGGGTGGCGAGCAAGGCCGGGTCGACGGTGCCCTTGTTGAGCGCCTTGGCGAGGCTGGGGGGGAGCTGCCCGCGTAGCTGCTCGGCGAGCATCTGGGAGAGCAGCGAGCGCGCCGCCGGCGACAGCGTTTTGAGGTCCATGCGGTGGAGCTGCGTCGCCTTGGTGCGATCCTTGGAGATGTCCTTGATCAGCTGGCGGACGTCATCTTCGGACTTCTGGGCCTCACGCCCGTATTGGGCAACGCTCGGGAGGTTGGAACGGATCTCGGACATGGCTCGCTCTAGGGGGAGTATCGGCGGACAGCCATGGCTTGTCCACCGGGGGGTGGGGGCCGCCTCAACTTTTGCAGCGGATCGACGCCGCCACATTGGTTAGCGCGTCGTTCATTGCGCCGGTCAGCTGCGTCAGTTGGCGGAATCTGACTTCTCGCCTACTCTATGACAACGAGTTGTCCGTTGGATCGCCAGTGGAGGCAAAAACCATGCGCCGCGCCTTTTTCATTTCCGTAGCCCTGGCCCTTTGCGCAGGGGCGGGGTGCCAGGCAAATCTGGAGGTCGACTCAGCGTCCAAGCTCGAGTGCGATAGCGATGCCGACTGCCCAGCCGACCGGGTCTGCGTCACCGAGTGGTGACGGGACAATCAACCGCACCGAGGTCGGCGGCATTCAGGCGGAGGAGTGTGACGACGGCAACGCCGTCGACGAAGACGGGTGCCTCAACTCCTGTCGAGGCAACACCTGTGGCGACGGCGTGGTCAACGCCGCCATGGTGGGTGGCTCGCCGGTGGAGGTCTGCGACGACGGCGACACGGTAGATACCAACGTCTGTCGGGCGGACTGCCAAGCGTTGAACGTTTGCGGCGACGGGGTAGTCAATCAGAGTCTGATTGGTGGCGCTCCGGCGGAGATTTGTGACGACGGCGACACTGATGACACCAACGATTGCCGGGCCGATTGCCAGGCCTGGAACGTCTGCGGTGATGGCGTTCCAAACTTCAGCCTGGTGGGTGGTAACCCGGTGGAGCCCTGTGATGACGGCAACAACACCGACGAGGACTCCTGTCTCGTCGGTTGTGTCGAGAACGTCTGCGGTGACTCCATCATCAATCGCAGTTTGGAGGGTGGCTCACCGGTCGAGGAGTGTGACGACGACATCGCCAACCCCAACGACACCTGCAACGCGGATTGCGCCCTCAACAGCTGGCGCGGCAACGTCCTCGGGGGGCTCGGTCCGGGGAACGGCGATCCCCTGGCGCTCACCCTGTCGGTGCCCATCGGAGTCGCGGTGGGACCGAGCGGCGAATGGCTGATCGTGGACTCGCCGGCAGCTCGGGTCTACCGGCTCACCGACTCGGGTGCCGGTGGTGGACGACGTGTCAGTCTGTTCGCCGGGTCCGGAACCATCGGCTTCTCCCCTGATCAGGTGCTGGCGACGGAGGCCAATCTCGGCATACCGACCGACGCCTGGCCGGACCGGCTTGGCAACGTGTACATCACCGAACGCGATGGCAACCGGGTCAGGCGGGTCGGGCCGGACGGCATGCTGACCACCATGCTTGGTTCCGGCACCGCTGCCTCTGCCATCGTGCTCGGGCGGCCAGGCATCGTCTCGAGCATTCGCTCCCCAACCGCCACGGCGACCGACGGAGATGGCGACCTCTACGTGAGTCTCTTTTTCGAGGACTGTGTCCTTCGGGTCGATGCCCAAACCACGGAGGTCTCCCTCGCGGTTGGCGATTGCGCCAACGACAACTACGTGGCCTGGTCGCCACCCGCCGACGGCTCGGCGGACAGCGAGGAGCCGGACACCCGTGACATCGAAGGCCCGTCCACCGTGACCTTTGATGCGGCGGGCAACCTCTACATCGCCGAGCAGAACCGCGGTCGCATCCTGGTCATGGGTTCGGATCAACGCCTGCGCCTGGCGGCCGAGTTGCCGGACATCCCGGCGGACGACTTTGGCCCCACCGGCATGGCGGTGGGCAGCGACGGCATGCTCTTCGTGATCGATAACCGCAGGGAGGTGGGCTACAGCCTGCAGCTGCCCGTCGGAGACGCGGCGGCCTGGCCCACGGGCCCCACCCGGGTCTTGGTCTGTGACGTCGGCTGTACGCCCTCCGCTGCCGCCGACTTCGGTGACGGAGGTCCGGCGAGCGACGCGACCCTCACGACTCCCACCCGGGTGGCGATCGACACCGATGGCAGTCGTCTGATCAGTGACACCGGCAACTACCGCATCCGTCGGGTGCGTATCGATGGCATCATCGAGACCGTGGCGGGGGGCAGCGCCATCCCGGCGACGACTCTGATTCAGCTAGGGGCGCCAGGGGGACTCGGCACCCGTGCCACCAACCACACGGAGCCGGATCCCGGCCAGCTCCAAATGCCCCTGGCCCTCGTCGATTCCCACGTGGTCCTGGCGGTCAACCCCTCCTCCGGCGGCGCCCACGCCTTGGCCGGTACCGGCCAGCCTGGCTACACGGGCGACGGCGGTAATGCGGTGGAGGCGCGCCTGCGTGAGCCAACGGCGGTCGCGGTCGATCTACTCAAACGAGTCTACATCGCCGACCGTGGCAACCAGGTCGTGCGGCGCCTCTCCTGTCTGACCCCTTGCGCGGTGCCCTGTGACCCGGCCTGCACGCAGCCGCGGACTATCGAGACCTTCGCCGGCGACCCGGGCGCCCCGCTCTGCGACGTCAACGGCGTCGACATCGATCCGCTGAGCTGCTCCTTCGCCGATCCGGTGGGGATCGCCGTCGGTTGGGACAGCCAGCGCAAGACCGAGGTTTTGTACATCGCTGATCGCGGGCAACACGTGGTCTTCAGCGTCAACCTGCCGGATGTCTACCTCGCCGCCGATCCCCCCGCGCCCTTGCCGCCGGCTACCCCGGTGATGAACCGGGTGGTCGGCACCGGCGTGCCCGGCTATGACGGGCCCGCCAATCCCACCGAGCTGCAACTCTGGCTCTTCGGCGGCCCCCTACCGGCGGCGGATGCCACGCCCTTGAACGACCCGATGAGCCTGCTCACCCTTCCGGCGAGCCTGCACGAGAGCGACGACGACATCCTGGTGATCGCCGACCATGGCAACCACATTGTCCGGGCGCTCATCGATCCGCCGGTGGCTGGGCTCGATAGGGGGCTCTATGTCCTGGCTGGCACTCCAGAGGTAGGCGGGTACCTCGACATTGGCGCCAGCGTCTATGACGGCCAGCTGTTGTACCCGCGGGCCTTGGGTGCGGACGTCTCGGGTCAGCTCTTGGTCGTGGATGATTTTCTGCGCATCCGTGGCGTGGAGCCGGCTGGTTCGTTGTTTGCGTTGACCACGGTGTACGGCGGCGCGGCGCGGCCGGAGGATGGTTCGCTGGAGGAGAACAGCCTGGGCGACCCCGCTGATCTGCTCTACCTGCCCGGTGCCGACCTCTTCGTCTTCGGCGACCGTGGACGTTCACGCCTGCGAAGCTTAGATCTCACCACCGGCGTCGGCGTCCTGACGACCGTGGCGGGTTTCCCGGAGGGGGAGCTCATAGCCGGGGCGGTCGCCGAGTTCTCACCCCTGATCCGGGACCCCGCCGGTTTGAGCCATGACCCGCGGCCAGCGGCCAGCGCCGGTGAGCTCCTCGTGGCCGAGGCCGGGGCGCACGTCCTGCGCGCCGTGGTGATGTCCGACACCCCATGGAGCCTCGTCACCGCCCTAGGCACCCCGGGCGTGGCCGGCGACAGCTGTCCCTCCACCGGCACCGGCAATTGTTTCCTGGACGGACCGCGCGGGGTCCTGCTCGATCCGAATTCCAACGATCTCTTCGTGGCCGACACCAACAACCACGTGATCTATCGAATCGCTCTCGGCGCTACCCTGCCCGCAGATTTGCAGACCGCGGACTTGCCAGTGGAGGTGTTTGCGGGACAACCCGGGGTGCGGGGCTACGGCGCCGATGCCGCCCTCGGGGC
>JAUUZB010000698.1 GCA_030590185.1 Deltaproteobacteria bacterium | reverse complement strand
GGTAGTTGCGGCAGATGAACGGCCGGTAGCGGTAGATCCCGCAGCGTCCATCGTCCTGGAGGTAGCCGCAGCTAAAGATCAGCTCGTCGTTGTCCCCGCGGTTGACCACCTCGAAGTCGTGCAGGACGCGGTGGTAGGCGGCGAACAGCCCGAGCAGGGCGGGGCGATCTTTTACGAAACGGGGCGGGTCGCCGACGATCATCGTGCAGCAGGTGCCGCGCATGGAGCAGGTGCCGGTGAGCACGTAGCGCGGGGGCCACAGCAGCCGCAGGAGCTTGACCGCGGCCAACTCGGCCAGGACGAAGAGGCGGACCACCTCGCGCAACACCCGGCGGGTGAAGAAAAAACGCGTGAACACCTCGAAGACGATAACCGCCGTGCCGAAGGCGAGCACGAAGCCCTCGGCGGTCACCCCGACGCTCCAAAGGGGCGCAGGCCAGCGCGGCGCAGCAGGACGTAAAAGGCCCCCGGGCCGCCGTCGACGCGCCGAGCCGTACAAAAGGCCAGGACGTGCGGGCGCAGGGGGGCGCGGGACAGCCAGCGCGGGAGCGTCTCGCGCAGCACCGAGACGCCGCCGGGCGAGCTCTTGCCGCGACCGGTGACGACCAGCACACAGCGTTGGTCATCCCGTCGCGCTGCGATGATGAAGTCGTTCAACTCTCCCCTCGCGGCCTCACGGGTTAGGCCGTGCAGGTCGATGTGGCCGCGGAAGGCCAGCTTGCCGCGCTTGAGCTCATTGAGGGTCTTGGCGCTCACCCCCGAGGCTCGGCCCGAGACCATCTCGCCGCTGTCCTCCACGTCGAAGTTGCCCTCGCCGCGCACTAGGCCCTCGAGCTCAGCCAGCGCCAGGGCGTCCTCGTCCGGATGCTCGGCCTCGAGCGTCTTCTTCGGCTCGATTCGCTGGCTGTCGCCGCTGAGGCGATTCACCCCACGCATCTCGCGCAGGAAGATATCCTCGGCGCTGTCGGTGTCGTCGGTGGGGTCGTGGGCGGTCGGTGCCGGCGCGGCGCGGCTCGACAAATCGGCCGGCGGCGCCTCGGGCAACGCGACGTTTGCGAAGGGCGTGTTGAAGCCTTTGTGGCGCCGGGACATCCGGGGATCATTGCGGATCCGGGCGGGGTTGGCAACGCGAAGGCTCTTGCCCACGGGCCCTTGCCCGCACGGCACAGATGTGGGAGGCGAGTGCCGTCGCGACATCGTCAATACCAGGAGGTTCCCATGCCCTTTACCCATGACAACTTCCAATGCCCGGCCTGTTCGCAGTACCACGTCCTGTTCTGGGCCACGGATGAGGCGCCCACCTACGAGACGTCCAAGATCCAGTACAAGTGCCCGGAGAACCAAAAGACGGTCCAAATCCCGAACCCCCAGTTCGCCTGGAGCTCGGTCTCCAGCAAGCCGGATCGCGCCGTCGGGGTGCGCTGAGCTCCCCTCAGGCCAGGGCCGCGGTGAGCTCTCCGATGACCTGCTGGCCCTCCATCTTGCGGCCGAACTGGTCCCGGTAGGCCTCCATCTCCACGATCATCGCGGCGGCGTCGGGAAAGCGCTTGCTCGGCTTCTTCTGCAGGGCCTTCTTGAGGAACTTCTCGAGCGGCTTGGGCGCGTTCTTGTTGACCTTGCGCAGGCGCATCACCTTGGCGGCCTTGATGCGTAGCATGATGTCGAGCTCCACCTCGCCGGTGAAGGCGCGGTCGCCGGCCAGCATCTCGTAGAACATCACCGACGCGGCCCACAGGTCGATCGATTGCGCCGGCGGATCCCCGGCGATTTGCTCCGGGGCCAGGTAACCGAGCTTGCCCTTGAGGGAGCCGGCCATGGTCCAGCCTTCCACCCCAACGAGCTTGGCCACGCCGAAGTCGCCGATCTTGATACCGCCGGTGGTGGCTATGTAGATGTTCGAGGGCGTCACGTCCCGGTGGACGATGCCGAGGTCTCGACCGGTGGGCGTCTTGGCCTTGTGCACGTACTCGAGGCCGCGCAGGATCTCGATGAAGATGTGCACGGCGCAGTTCGGGTCCATGACCTGGCCCTTGTAGCGCAGGCGCTCCCAGATTTGCTCCAGGTCCTTGCCGTGCACGTACTCCATGCTCATGAAGTAGCGGCTGTCGACCTCACCGGAATCGAACACCCGGATGATGTTCGGATGGTCGAGCAGCATGGTGACGTCCGCCTCGGTGAGGAAGAGGTCGACCGCGTCTGGGTCCTTCTCCAGGCGGTCGTGGAGGCGCTTGATCACCACCGGCGGGGAATTCGCCGGCGCGGTCGTGTCCCGGGCGAGGTAGACCGAGGCCATGCCGCCCTCGCCGATTTTCTTGAGGAGTAGGTAGTTGCCGAACTGAACGGCTTCGTCCGGCTGCTCAGTCACCGGTTCGAATCTCCATTGATCTCGACCTCTGGGGCCCGCGCTAGAGTGACTCGGAAGGTGGTCCCTTCCCCGGGCTGCGAATCGATTTCGATCTGGCCGTTGTGGTCCTCCACGAAACGTTTGACGATCGCGAGGCCGAGGCCGACGCCCTCTTCCTTGCCGCTGGTGACGAAGGGCTCGAACAGCGCATGGCGCAAGCTCTCCGGGATGCCAGGGCCGGTGTCGCTGACCTCCAAAACGATGCCGCCCTCCTCGGGCGCGATGGTGATCGTCAGCTTGCCGTTGCGCGACAGGACGTCGATGGCGTTCTTGGCGAGGTTGTTGATGATGCGTTTGGTTCGGCCTAGGTCGAGGCGAGCTTCGCCTGCCTCGGCTCGTACCTCGAGCTGGAGCCCACGGGGCTCGCAGTGGATCTTGAGGGTTTCCTCGATCTCCCGACCGAGCTTCGCGACGTCGACCTCGACCGGCCGCAGTCGGGTGTCCCCACGGGCAAAGGCCAGCAGGTCGCCGATCATGGCGGTCATTTCATCGATTTGATTCAGTACGCGGTCACAGCGGATCTCGCGCTCACTCTCGTCCGGCTCCGCCGCGATGATCTGGGTGTAGCCGGAGATCACGGTCATTGGGTTTCGTAGGTCGTGGGCGACGCCGGCGAGCATGCGACCGAGGTAGGCCAGACGATCGGTGTCAACTTTGACCTGTCGTCCGCGGGTCAGGGCCACCGCCCTCGCGACCTGAGCCGCTATCAGGGTCAGGACCTTGAGGTCCTCGTCGTCGTAGCCGACCGCGCCGGTGGGCCGCGGCATCGGGTTGAGCACCTCGACGGCCCCGATCACCTCGTCCCCCCAACGCAGAGGCACCGCCAGCAAGGCCTCGGCCGGGTATTCGATTTTGTCGGCGAGGTCACGACAGTGCCGCTCTTCGTCATCCGGGCGGTTGACCACCAACGGCTCGCCGCGCTCGGCCACCCAACCGACCACGCCCTGGCCCGGGTTGAGACTGAGCTGCTTGAGCTCGGCCTTCTTTTCACCGCTCACCCCGCGGAAGAAGAGGCGACCGGTTTCCTGGTCGGTGAGCAGCACCGATCCAGCCTCGGAGCGCAGGCGTTCACAAACGCGCACGATCACCGAGTCGAGCAGGCCGTCGAGGTCGTCGGAGGCGGTGGTTTCCTGTTCGAGTTGGTAGAGCAGGTCGAGCTCCGCCCGGCGGCGCTCGGCGCGGTGGCGCGCGGCCTCCAGCTCCCGGTTCTGGTCGAGGAGGTTCTGGGAGAGCCGGGTGTTCTCGACCGCGTAGGCGACCTGCACCGCGATCGTTTCGAGTAGGCCCATGTCCTCCTCGTTGAACAGCCCGTCGTGCTTGTTGAGCGCCTGGATGACCCCGAGCAGATTTCCAGCGCGATCGACGACCGGCACCGCCGCGATGGTCCGGGTGCGAAAGCCGGTGGCTGCGTCAACCTCGCGGCTGAAGCGCGGGTCATCGTAGGCGTCCTCGATG
>JAUUZB010000641.1 GCA_030590185.1 Deltaproteobacteria bacterium | reverse complement strand
GGTCGGCGATTGGAACAACGATGGGGTCTGCGATCTGGTGACCGGCGATTTCGACTCGGGAACCCTTTCGGTGTTGAGGGGCCGGAGCGAGGCGGAAAATGAGTCGGCGGTTTTTGCCGACGCCGACCCCTATCCTCTAACGGATGATCCCTCGGGACTCCTCGCGGCGGATTTCAGCGGCGACGGCATCCTCGATCTGGCCGTATCCTTCCTCGATACCGGCAACGTCGAGCGCCTCATGGGCACCGGCAGCGGCGACGGTGGCGCAGGTCTGTTTACCCGCGGCCCGACGTTCCGAAGCGGTGCGGCACCCATGGGTCTGACTGCCGGGGACTTCAATGGTGACGACCTGCTCGACCTTGCGGTCGCTGGCTGGACTTCCGACACGATTGCGGTGGTGCTGAGCGCCACCACCACGAGCCTGAGCGAACAGACCTTCGTCACCACCGCCGCGTTGACCACCACGAGCGTGCCGTGGGCTGGTGCGGTCGGAGACTTCAACAGCGACGGCCTGCTGGACTTGGCCATCGTCAACGACGAGCCAGACGGTCGAGTATCGGTGGCGTTCGGGGAGGGCCACCTGGGTGTCGGCACGGCTGATTTCACGGAGGGGTTCACGCGTGAGGTTGGGGTCGACCCTGTGTGGGTTGCCACCGGCGACCTCAACGGCGACGGTATCCTCGATCTGGCGGTTGCCAATAGCGGATCCGATACGGTCTCGATCCTCACCGGCGTTGGCCTGGCGGGGATCGCCCACGGCACCTTCAGCCTGCCGCGCGACTACGACACCGGCTTCACTCCCGCATTCGTCATGCTGCGTGACATCAACGGCGACGGCATCCTCGACCTCCTAGTCGCAAATTACGGGGCAGGAGAGTTCAATATAAGCCTCGGCAACGGCAGCGATGGGGTAGGCGACGGCACCTTTGGGCCCCGGGACATGTTCTGGTCCGGGGGGATGGGCCCGGTTGAGTTGTTCCTCGCTGACTTCAACAGCGACGGCGTCATGGATGTCGCCGGGGTCAATCTGGGGACTGACGAGGTTTGGGTTCGCCGCGGCGTCAACGATGGCGGCTCATGGGCTGGTAACTTTGGCACCGCCGACATCTACGTCGCGGGTGAGGACCCAAGCGGTCTCGATGCCGGTGACTTCAACGGTGATGGCATCATCGATTTGGTGGTGGTGAACAGCTCCGGGTTCTCGGTGTCGGTCTTCCTGGGCAATGGGCTCCCCGGCCTCGGCGATGGCACCTTTGCGCCAGCCGTTCACTACTCGGTCGGACAGGAGCCATGGCAAGTCATCATCGCCGATGTCAATGGTGACGGCGTGCAAGACCTCGCGGTTACGATCTGGTCCACGAGCGCGGTTGCGTGTTTGCTCGGCAACGGCGCCGACGGGATAGGGGATGGCACCTTTGCGCCGCCGCTGAGTTTCGGCGTGGGGAACTTTCCGACTGACGCCATCTCTGGGGACTACAACGGCGACGGTCTCTTGGACTTTGCGGTGCTAAACAGCGGGTCCGACACCATCGATATCCTGCTCGGACAGTTGGAGGACTTCCGGGCCAGCTGGAACAGGCACCTCCTGCCCTACCCAGCTGTCGCTCCGGGTGTCGCGGGTTTTTGGGGCTCCGGTCTGCCGGCCAGCGTTGACGACCGCTTTGGTGAGACCCTGGTCACGGCACGCATCAGCCAACACCGCACCGCTTTGTCCGCCGCGGCCCCAACCAGACCGGGTCGGTTGCCGGTCACGCATCTCTGGAGAACAGCCGGGGCGTTGCGCTTGACGCGGGTAACGGCGCCAGGTCCCGGCGGCGATCGGCTGCGCGTCGAACCGAGGTTTGGGCCGCGCCTCGCTCCGTCATCCACATCCGACTTCGCGCGCCGCGGTCTGGTGCTCAGCGACGGCCCGGCCTCCGCGCGTGGCGGTTTGATCGTCAATCTTCCGGTGCTCGCCGGTCCGGTAACGGCGGGACTCGTGGCGGTCGCCGCCGTCGAGGTTGAGTTGACGACGGTCGATTGGGTTCGTGCCTCGGGGCCCGCTTGCGCTTCACTGGTCCCCGGCGATGAAGGCACGGTTTGTGACCCGCTGGTCACTGTACCGGCCTGCGACCCCTTCGCCGGGGATGCCGATGCCGAACGCTACCTCCCGCGCTTGCCGGCCTGCCAGTGGGACGGGGAGCAGGGGGCGTTCGTCATTCGCTATCGCGACGTCATCGCCGAGCGGAAGGTGAGCCGTCAAATTCCGCTCGACGCTGACGGCGGTCTCGGTACCGGAGTCGGACCGCGCTTCGAGGTCGACCTGGACAATCCGGCCGGGCCCAGCGTTCGCGTCCTGACCGATCGGTTGGGCACCGTGCAGGCTTTCGTCAACACGGTCTGCGGCAACGGCACCGTTGACTCAGGCGAGAGCTGCGACGACGGCAACCGGGAGAGCGGTGACGGCTGCAGCTCGACCTGCATGCCGGAGTGCGGGGGACCCTGCTCGGCGGCGCAGAACTATTGCTCCGACTTCCTCGAGCTCTGCTGGTGCTATGAAGCCACGGGCCAGTGGCAGCCGTACGACTGCCGCGACGCCTGCGACGATCCGGCATTTGTCGAAGCAACAGGCTGCGGTCTCGACCCGACGGGAGCCGGCACCTGTTGGTGCTCAACCGTGGCCGATTGCTCGAACACCGAGGGCGTCACGGCCAATTGCGAGAGAGGCGACTACACGGTCTGTACCTGTGACCCCGCCGACCCCTGCAACTGGAGCGGCAATGGTTACTGCGACGACACCTGCGCCACGGCTTTCCCGGAGGCGCATTTCGACGACAGTGCGGATTGTCCGTGAGCGCTGACGACGGTCTACCAGGGGGATCGGTCGTCTTTCGCGCAACCCCGGCGCGGCCCGGCCGATACTACTCAATGACTGATTGATAACTGGGCGCCTTGCGCCTCCCCATTTGACCGAGTCTGAACCATGAGCACCGTCGCAGCCCTGCGTCCCGCCACCGCCGTGTCCACCCGCCAGGCGACCCACCCGGCTCGATCGTCGCGTCCCGATACTCATGGAGCAGCCCGCGGTTCGGTGCCCGCCGCCGTCCTCGAGCGCCGGCCCCGTACGCCGGGGCGCAGTCGAGCTTCTGCCACCGCGACCACCCCCCTCGCCGCCGGCCTGCGCGCACCCCGGGGTCAGGGGCAGCCGTTTTCGCAGCCAATGACCCGTGGCGACGCGCCTCGAGCAGCTGCGCCGAGCGCCGTCGCCGCCCAGAACGCACCGCCAGCCGCCGCGCCGGTCGTTGAGGCCGCCCCCGCTGCTGCTGAACCCGTCGGCCTGATCAACCCGGCCCGGGAGGCAAAGAAGAGCCTGTGGGACAAAATCTGGGCGACCTTCGGCGATGCCATCGACGCCATCGGCAAGATTCTCGGGGAGGTGGTCACCGGCATCACCACAGCGCTCGACCACGTTACCGCCGCGATCCTCTGGGTGGTCGCATCGCCAGCGTTGCTCTTCGGCGTCGAGCCGAAGCAACTCTGGGATGGGATCCGCAAGGGTACCCGCGCGGTCTTCGGGACGGTCGGCGGTCTGTTGAAGGGCGCCGTGCAGCTCCCCGGTCGGCTCGCTGGCGTGGCGCTCACTTTCGCCAAGAGTCTCCTGTCTTTCAAATGGTTCACCGACCCCAAGCGCGCGATCACCCTGCTCACCCAGCCGATCCTCGGTGCCCTGATGAGCGCCGTCAGTCCGCTCTTCGAGGGCTTCCTCGGCCTCTCCAATGCGCTCAACCCACCTCGGCCCCTCACCGTCGAGGAAAAGGGTTGGCTGCGGGGACACTTTCCGGACCACGTCATCGACGCCATGCGGATCGTCACCGGCCCCTCCCTGTTCAGCGCCTGCCAGGCGGCCGGCACCGTCGCCACCACCATGGGCGACGTGATCTATTTCAAGCCACCCCACGAGCCGGATGCCCAGACCCTGCGCCACGAGGCGATCCACACCATGCAAACCCGTGAGGCCGCGGGCGGGCTCGCCGGGTTCCTCAGCGCGTACGTCGCTGATTGGTTTGGTCGCTTCTGCACCAACGGCTTCGACGC
>JAUUZB010000045.1 GCA_030590185.1 Deltaproteobacteria bacterium | reverse complement strand
ATCCAACTGCCAACGGGACCGATCGCGACCACCGCAGAGGTCGTCAACCCGCGACCGGAGCGGCCGGGGGAGTTCGGCGTTCGCTTCGGGAGCCTGGACGCCGAATCGCTCTTTGCGCTGCACGCGGTGATCGCGGCGCAGTAGGAGCGGCGCCAGATCCGGCCACACCCGGTCACCAGCAGATCCAGGTGCATGGCTGTCGCCTTCTGGGGCGCGGGGTCCTGGTCTCGGCCCGAGCGGGGGCGCCTGCCGGTTTTGGCCCGTGGCCTCAGGCCTTGCGCTGGCGAAAGTTCCGCGCGCCGCCGAGGCCGAGCTTCTTCATGCGGCTGCGCAGGGTGTTCGGGTTGATGCCGAGCATCTCCGCGGCCCCCCCGGTGCCGTAGAGCTTGCCATCGGCGGCGGTGAGGGCGCGCTCGATGTGGCGCCGCTCCATGTCCTCGAGGGTCGAGACATCGCCCTGTGGCGCCGCCGGAGGTGACGTCAGCGCCGGAGGTGCAGCAACGCCCCCCGGGTCGAGGTCGAGGGTCGCCCCCGGGCTCAGGATGGTTGCACGCTCCAGGGCATTGGTCAGCTCGCGCACGTTACCGCGCCACTGCTGCTCGGCGAGAAAGCGATTGGCCGCTTCGTCGAGCTCCCATGGACCCCGACCGGTGCGTCGGGCGTGAAAGCGCAGGAAGCTCTCGGCGATGATCGGGATGTCCTCGGGCCGCTCGCGCAGCGGCGGCAGATGGATCGGGAAGACCGCCAGCCGGTAGTAGAGATCCTCCCGGAAAGCCCTTTCGCCAACCGCGGTGAGGAGATCGATGTTGGTGGCCGCGATGATGCGAACATTGACCCGGACGGTGCGATCACTGCCCACCGGCTCGAAGCACCCCTCCTGCAGCACCCGCAACAGCTTGGCCTGCAGGTCGAGGGGGAGCTCCCCGATCTCATCCAAGAGCAGGGTGCCGCCGTTGGCCGCCTGGAAGCGCCCCAGGCGATTTTTGGTGGCGCCGGAGAAGGCCCCCTTGACGTGGCCGAAAAGCTCGCTCTCGATCAGGTTGGGCGGCAGGGCGGCGCAGTTGATGCCGACCATGGGCCGGCCGGCCCGGGCGCTCCAGCCGTGGATGGCGTTGGCCATCACCTCCTTGCCGGTGCCGGTTTCGCCGGTGATCAACACCGGGGTGTCGGTTTGTGCGACCTGCCGCGCCGCGTACACGAGCCGGATCATCTTCATGCTCCGGCTCGCCTCCATCGATCGGCAGGCGTCGAGCCGACCACCGACCTTCTCGCTGAGCAGGCGATTCTGCTCCTGGAGCTGTGCGCGCAGGCGGGTCAGCACCGCAGATTGAGCGCCGTAGCTCATCGCCATGGCCAGGAGCTTGCCGATGGTGTCGGCGAGCTCGACCACCGGTTCGTCGTAGATCTCGCAGACCTTGCGGTCGAAGGTCATGATGCCGAGCTGTTTGTCGTCGAAGATCAGCGGCACGACCATGCAGGCGTGGCCGTGGGGGAGATCGAGCACCCCGTCAAAGGCATCACCGTCGCCGTCGCGGTGATCGTGCTCGGTGAAAGCGCGGGCCTGGTTCTGGTCGAGCAGCCGCCGGATGGCGGGGAATTCGCTCAGCCTCAGGCGATGGCCATCGACCCCGGGGCCGGCGAGATCACCCCGCGCCATGCGCACCACCAGCTCATCCCCATCGAATTCCATGACGGTGGCGAGGTCAAAGGGGACCAGCTTGCCCAGGGTGTCGATCGCCTCCCCGATCAGCTCATCCACCCGCTCCACGGTCGCGCCCATGGAGGCGGCCAGGCCTACATCCGCGGTCAGGTCCAGTTGGTTGGGTGAGCTCGGCATGGCGACTTCCGTGGCTGAGGGGATGCACTTACCGCCTGGGGATGCTCAGCACAAGGATCGGAGCAGTGGCGTTCCAAACGTAGTACGCTCTGACGATGGAGCGTCGTTCGAGGACGGTAGGATCCGCGGTGTTGGCGTACCTGAATCTCACCATCGGCGCGGCACTGGTGGCGGCGACGGGCTGCACCCCCTCTCCGGTGCAAACGCCTCGCATCCCCGCACCTGAGGAGGCCGCCGTGGAACGGACACCAACGGGATTGCTCGCACCGGACCTCGACACCGCCGGAGACAATCTCCGGTTCACGGCCCGGCTGACCATCGACGCCCAGCCTGGAGGCAAAAAATCCCAGGCGGTTTGGCTCCAGCGTGAAGACGGCGATCGCGAGCGCTTCGTCATCGCCTATCATCCCCATGCCGTGTGGCGCCCGTTCGACGGCCTGCGCGTCGAGGTTGTCGGGCAGGTCTACGAGCCCCGGGGGCAGGCCCTCGGTGCCACGCACCTGCGCGTGCTGTCGCTGAGCGCTGCCGAGGGCGAGGCCCAAACCGATCCCCAGCGCGTCGGCCCCGAGCTCGAGCTCAGGGGCCGGTTCACGCGACAGAGCGGTGAGGCGGGCAGCAAGTCCGAGGGCTCGAGTTGGCTGGTTCTGGAGACCACCGGTGGTGGGACCTACCTGATCGAGGGCAAGCGGCCGGAGGCGGAGGAGGTCGGCCCGCAGGTCGTGGTGATCGGACGAGCCGTGGAGCCGTCGCCGTTCAAGACGCGCCTGGGCGGGCGATACGTTTGGATCTTGGAGATCCGCCGGGCTCCTGCTGATCGAGAGTCTACGAAGTGAGCTTGGGTAGGCGTCTGGATCATCATCTTTCCGTTGGTGGTGCCTTCCAGAACCGTCCACACCGTGATCGCCTCCTTGCTCTCATGGCTCACGACTACGGCCCCACCCGCCACCAAACCTCACCCGCACCAACACGACCATCCGCGTCCACCGCCACAGCCACGATACGGTATTGGGCCGGCGCATCGGGGGCGACGAGGGCTACCTCCGCTCGACCACGCGCACCTACCAGGATCTCCGGGCGCCACAGAACCGTGCGCGCCAGGGGCACCTCTGCGTCGAGCTTCATCTCAGGATCCAGGACCGCCTCGACTGCCGGCGACTTGCTGTCGTCGCCACCCGCTGGCCGTTGCCCCGGCCTGGCACAGCTGAGGCCGAGTCGACTCTCGGCCAACCACACCCCAGGGGGACGCTCGGCGTAGAGCTGCGCCACCGGATCGATCACGGCCGCGGGCGACTGCCCTCGGCCCGACCCGCGCACCATCAACATCACCTTCCCGGGCTTAAGGGCGCCGTTGCTGTCGCTCAGGAACAGGGAGAGCGTCACGGTCTCGCCCGGGTTGGCAGAGATGCGATCCAGCTGGAGGGCCACACCCAGACGCTGGAGCTCGGGGTCCACCGATAGGTTGACGTATCCGATCTCAAACCCAATCGCATTGACGTCGGTCGAGGGCGATCCGGAGCCAGCAACCACCAGGGCCGAGACCCAGAGATTGGGCGCGGAGTCGGCATCGATCGAGATCTCCAACACCGGCGCCTCACCAGCGACGACAAACGTACTGTGCTCGAGCACCCCGCCGCGCTCGAGGGTCAACAAGCCACGGGCCTTGCCATGGGAGGTATCTACCCGCACCCGAGCCACGTCGCCCGGGGCGTAGGAGGAACGGTCCGCGACCAGGGCGATTCGATGGGGGGTAAAGCGCGCCGAGCTGAGCGGTTCGCGGTGGAGCTGCCCCGGCGTTGGTGAGCCGCGGTCGCCGTTCATGGGTTGGATCGCCGGGGTCGAGGGATCCGGATCCGGATCTGGGACCGGCACCGGGGCCGGAGCCGCGGCCACAATCGGTCCCCCAGTCGCTCTCACAACCCACAACTCCCGCACCAGGACGCGCTCCCCCTGCGAAACCCGAACCTCGTAGCGACCGGGGACGGCATTCGGCTCGAGCTGAAGGTCGAACGCAGCGGCGCCGAACCCATCGAGCCGCCGGTCCTCGGCGAGCAGCACTCGACCGCCCGGGGCTAGGACGACCACCGACACGCTCTTCGGATCGGCAGCCTGGCCAGGCCCGAGGATCACCCCGAGGTGCACGACCTCGCCCGGCCCATAGCGACCGCGATCCGTAAAAAAAACCGCCCGCAGCGGCTCCGACTCCACAGCCTCGCCCGGGGCCCCGAGGTCCGGGGCCCGGGCCAACCGCTCGTCGATCAGGCGCAGCCAGGCGCGATCGTACTGCGCGACGTCGGCGTCGCTGTCGAGCTCGAGCTCCGCTGAGAGGATGAAGGGTTCCGGGACCGCGGCGCTCGACTCGATCCCGGCCGCGGTGAGCCGTGCGACGCCGTCCGCGTCGGGGCGGCCAGCGGTCACCGCCACACCCGAGTCACGCCGCAGAGTCACCACCGCGTTGCCCACCGCGGTGGCGTCACTGAGTCGGGTAACCCACACCAGCACCTGGCCCGGGGACAGCTTGGCCGTGAGCGCCAGGTCCGTGCTCTGCACCAACGTCGCGGCGCGCAGACCTCCTGCCGCACGACCGCCGCGGCCCTTGGCGGAGAGCTCGACACACAACGGACCGACTGCCCCGCCCAGGGATGGCTCGAGGTGGGCGACCCGGTTGAGCGGCTCGGTTGAGAGGACCGCTTGCGCCTCGCCGCCGGCCGATGCGTCGAGACCATGGGCGGCGCAATCGGCCCGCTCGCCCATGGCCAAGGCGCGTTCGAAGTCCTCGGGCGCCTCGAACCGCCAGACCCGCAGATCGATCTCGGCCACGTTGGACACCGTCAGCGGAACCCGCGGCGCGCGGCTCGGCGTCAGGACCAACCCGGTGGGCAACTCGAGTCGGGGCGCCAGGTCGGTGGCTACGAACCGAACCTCGATCGGCTCGCTCGGGCGGTGGCCACCAAGAACGGTAAAGCCATCCCGGACCGACAGGAGGTAGGCCACCCCGGGGGCGAGCCGAGCCCTGAGGCGAGCACGGGAGGGCCCCCACGGCTCGACCAGAAGTGACCCTGACGCCGGCGACGGCTCGATCACTACGTGCTCACGCAGCGAGGCGACGTCAAAGGGATCGGAGAAGCTCAGCTGCCAGTGCAGGTCGAGCGGCACGCGGTCGATCGGGACCGGACCGACCGGTCCATGACCATCGAGACGGAAACCGGAAGAGCCGTCCGCGGGACCGGCGGAGCAGCCGCTACCCGCGGTGCAGGCGAGCAACATCGCCAGCCAACCGAGTATCCTGGGTCCACGGAACATCCTGAGCTCCCCTACCACGGTCGCGCCCCTTCGGGTCCAACTGCGCAATCAGTCCGTCGCGTAGCTGAGCAGCTCGAGGTCGTAGCCGTCGTAAAAGGGCGAATCGACCGCGCTGATCAACCAGTCGGAGGCGACCCCGATCTCCGCCGTATCCGACCCGACCTCCACCACAAATGTCCCCTCGTCGCCAAGTCCATCGCTGGTGAACACTCGCTCGGCCTTGTTGGGTCCCCGCCAGACCTCGAACACATCCGAGGGGTCCTCCACTGAGTAGCGCCCGGTGAGCAGCAAGCGGGTGGCGCCCGGGATGTGGATACGGCGATAGGAGAGGTCGCCGGGTGCCGCGTTCTCATCGTTGTCGTATTCCGAGTGCAGGGGCAGCTCGAGGGTCGAGGTCCCGGTGGCGTCGGTTAGCTCGGCCACGCCGTCGCCGTTGAAGGCGAGCATGAGGTCTTCGCCCTCGGTGACGGTGATCGTGAGGGGCAGGGCCGGAGGCCAGTCGCCGGCGCTGGTGTCACCGATCACGACATAATAGGTCCGCCCGGGCTCCAGCCCGCGCGCCTCGAGAATCAGCGGGTCGAAGACCGGTTCCACCGCACAGCCGCGGACCCGTGAGCCCTCCGAACAATCTTCGAGCAATACCGCCACCACGTCGCCACCGGTCTGCAGCTCGATAGTGACTCGGTTGTTGGTCCCGGTGAGCTCGACGCTGAAGACCGAATCGGCGATGCCGGCGAAGCCCGGTTCGCAGGCCGCTAGGCTCGGGCTGAGCAGATCCCGGGAGCCGCCCTCGATGAAGGAGATGATGGTCGCACCCGGAACCTCGAGGGGACGAGCGCTGTTGCAGTCCTCGCCAAATGGGCCGGCTTCGAAGGAAAATATCGGATCCACCGCAAAGGAAGAGTTCCTCCCATAGAGGAGGCCGAAGAGCGGAGCACCAAGGGGCACCCCCGGCACGTTGTAGAGCAGGGAAAACTGCGGCTCATTATCGTCGCAACCCAGGCTGGAGACCGGCGAGCCGGGGCAAACGTTGGCGTTCGAGGTCTGCAGGAGGGTCACTCCGCCCTGGTAGGTAATGAGGGTGACATCGACCATGAATGCCGTGACCGACGTGGCGGAGAGGTTGTGGTAGGCGAAGCTCATCACGCTGGTGTCGGTGGCTGGGCTGCAGGCGTAGAAGTCGGCGTTGTCATAGAAGCCGTTGAAACTCCCGAGCGCCTGTTGGGGACCCGCCACGTAGCTATCGAGCCAATAGGGGGAGTCACAGGTGAGACCGGTCCCCTGGGCAAAGATGTCCACCGTCAGGGTCGACGCCCCGGCCATCGGCACACCGCAGACGGGGTTTGAGACCGCCGCCGCGTCGACCTCCACCTGGACCTGGTCGCCCGGTTGGATGTTGGCCAGACGCACCAACACCGCATCGGACGTGAGCGGCTCGATCAACTCGATGGTCCCGGTGCCGATCACCGGCACCAGGGTCACGCTCCCGACGTCCAGCCCGGCTACCGGCCGATCGAAGCTCAGGACCACGTTCGGGGCCGAAACCGGAACAATGACCGGCGTCACGTCGAGGTGCGGCTCCGCCTCGGCGCAAGCGTCGACCGCGAGCACGGAGATGGCCAACGCCTCGCTGCGATTGCCGCAGGCATCGGTGATGCCGTCGAGGGTCACGACGAACTTGTCAGCATGCTGCCAGTCGCTCGCGCCCCAGGAGATGGAGTATTCACCACCAGCCCCTACGATCGTCATGCTGAGGTCAGCACCAACGTTGCCGGCGAGGCCGACCATCCTCGCCCCGGTTGCCACCCCTTCGGCATTTTCACTCAAGCGCAGGGCATAGGGCACCGGGATGGCAACGTCGTGGGTATAGATGTGGGAGCTCGTCAGCGCGGGCGCGGTGATGTCCTGCATACAGTCGACCACGTCGATGCGCACGTCGAACGCCCCGGGCAAGGTGTTGCCGCAAACGTCGGCGATAGTCACGGGCAGGGCGAGGATGAACGCCTCGTCGGTTTGCCAGTCGCTCGCCGTGGGCGTCACGAGGTAGCCATCGGCCGCCACCTGGGTGATGCTCAAGCTCAGGTCACGGGCCTCACCCTGATTCGGGGCCCCCGGAGCGGCGGTGAGGGTCGCCGCAGCGAGGCCCGAGACCGGCTCGCTGACCCGCAGCAGGTAACCCTCACCATGGGTAGGGTCGTGGCCGTAGAAGGGGCCGCTCACTACCTGGGGCGGAACCGTTTCACACTCCACCGCGAAGGGGAGATCGATCGGGTCGAGCTCGTTTGTGCACGGGTCGGTGATGCCGCTCTCGAGGGAGAGTTGATACGCGCCCCCCATCTCTAGATGGGCGAGCGCGATCCGATAGCGATCGCCGGAACCGGAAACGCCGCCCAGGAGGGCCGGCTCGCTCACCGCGACCGTATCGGGGCCGACATCGATCACCGGCTCTGAGAATACCAACTCCAACTCGGCCACCGACGAATCCCAGGGCAACGCCGGCGTTAGGCTCAACACCGTGGGTGCCTCGCGATCCTCGTCACAATCGGGCGGGCGGCCAGTGGAGAAACCCCAAGCGTGGGACTCGATGGTGATGCCCTCGAGATTGGCAAAGGCCGACGCCACGAGCTCGTAGGTCTGGTTTGGCCGTAGCGACTCGGTGAGGGCGATGCTCAGCGAGAGATCGTTATCCCAGGTGTGTGGCAATACGGCTAGGTTGGAGGTGAGGCGCACGACTCCTTGGTCGGGTCGCATCGCCTCGTCGAAGGTGATCGTGATCAGCGGTTCGAGCCCCACCCCGGTCGCACCGCCCGCCGGTGAGGTGCTCGCGACTGCCGGTAGGGCGAGCTCGACGAGGGTCGGCTCACAGGCAAAGAGGAGCGCTAGGGCGATGACGGGCTGGAGAGCGAGCGGCCTAGTCATCGAGACCCTGCCTGGCTTCGATGAAGTAGTAGATCTCAATCGCATCACCCGACGCGTTGGCGACCATGAAACCGCTCGAGGACACACTGATTCTCATGTTCTCACCGCCGGTGGGCAACGATCCCATGTTGATGAAATCAACCGCCGCCGCCGGGTCCCAGGGGAATACAAATATGCCGTTGAAGGAGTTACTGGGGGCCGCTGAGGTTGGGCCGATGAAGATCCGCTTGTCCGGGCTCGGGAGGAGCCCCGGCCCGAGGCCGGTGTGCCAACCGCTGCGCTCCCCGACGATGATCCAGTTGTCGAGGTCAACGTATTTGAGCGGGTTGGAGCTGCTCGGCGGGGTGACCACCACGTCCACGGCGTTCGCCGGCTCACTGCCCGGGACTCGCAGGCTCAAGGTGCTCCAACTGTTGTTGTCGGTGAAGCCGACGTCGAGGGGACCATCCAGTTGCGGGCTCGCCCCGACCTCGATGCGATACAGGTAGACGTCGTAGGGGGAGAGGGTGCGAATCAGAAAAGCGTAGCCGTGGCGGGCGCGATCAGCCACCGCGTCGACCATCCGGCTCTGACCGATAGCCGAGGTGCCGACTCGCACGGTGTTCGGGGAGGCGGCCGAGTTGCCATCAAACGTACTCAACGCGACCAACAGCACGCCGTCGTTATCGGGCCACACCAGCCACTCGTTGCCGGCGGCGTCTGCGATGATCTCGGCCATGTAGCTGGGGAAACCATTGTTGTCGTACTCCGGCACCGGCTCCCGCAGGACGCTACCGCCCGCGTCGATGCGCGCCAAGCCGCCGTCCGAGTTGCACGGCAACCAGAAGTTTCCCTGGGAATCGGCCACGTAGTCGGGCTGCCAGGTACCATCGCAGAGGTCCTGCGGCGCGAAGCTGGTGAGGGTCGGGCTCGTGGGATCGACCGGATCGAGTGGAAGCTCGACGAGCACGAAGGTCCGGTCCCCTTCCCAACACTCGGCGGGTGGGCTCTGGCGGCGTCCAGCGAGAAGGAAGCGGCCGTTGATCTCGTCCACCACGCCGATGCGATCGTCGTTGCCATGGAGCTCGCACAGCACGGTCGGGTCGAACTGGTAGGCCACCCGCGGCGCCATGTCGATCGGATCCAGATCCAGCAGGTAGACGGCGGATGTGGCAACCGGGGTGGGATCACCGATGGCGCTCGTGATCTCAACGGCGCCCACCCCGGCTGTCCCGTTGATCAAGACCGCAGACCCGACGGTGGGATTGGTCGCCGAGGCCGGCATGCCGACCACGTTGTTGGGGATCACCATCGACAGGGTGCGCAGGCTGAAGGAGGGTTCCTGGTCTGTGTCGGGACACTGCGCCCATTCGTTTCGATCTTCCTCGTCGCACCAGTACTCCACCACGTGCCGTCCGTTGGGCGCGCCATCCGGCGCCCAGTCCTCTAGGATGACGGTGGCCTCAAACTGCGGGGTCGACCCGCAGTCGCCGAAATAGTCAGCAGTGGGAAGGTACGCAATCGCGAAGGTCCAGACCGCCCCGTCCCGCGTGCCCACCGGTTCGCAGATGATGTCGACGAACGGGTTGGTACAATTGGTGTCAGGGCCAGGCGCCACCACCACCGCGCAGGTCGGTGGCGATGGTATCTGGTCCGGATCCGTCACCCAGAACTCCATGGTGTGCTCGGTGAAGGGCTCATCCGGCAGGGCACGCTGGCCCGCCATCGGAGGTTGATACCAGGGCCGATCGTTCCAGGGCGGAAAGATGTCCAACAGGACCTCAGCTGTATCGTCCGCCGCCGGCGCGCCCTCGATGGTGAGAATCACCCGGTAGAGGTCAGGCGGCTCATCGACCGCGTCGCCGTTCGTCGGCGACCAACCCAATACCCAACCGCTGTCCCCCGGGTCGACCGTCACCCCGAGGGAGTTGAGCGGCAGGACCGGCACCCAGGTGCTCGGATCGTCGGCCGCGGATTGCGTCAGGTCGTCATCCACGACGCGAAACACCCACTCGGTGGGACCCTCAAAACCGTCCGGCCAGCTGCCGACGCCTGAGGTGGGGTGAAACTTCTTTGGCGGCACCTCCGCAAATGGCACTACCGCCAGCAGCTCGTTTCGGTCCCCTACCTCGAACAACAGGCCCGCCGGATCAGGCACATCGGTGACGTCGAGCACCGCGGAGCTCGACGCCAGGATTTCGCCAAAGCCATCCTGTACCGACGCCGCGATCTCCAGAGGCCGGCCCACGGCGAAATCAGGCACCACGAACGGCTCGTCGGGAAGGAAGGTAACGGTCCACACGCCGTCCACCGCCGCGCCGCCGCTGAGCGTCCAGCGCTCGCGCTCGGGCCGATCGATCCGACTCGGGGTCACGTCCGCGGGGCCGCCCGGGCTGCGCAGCTCGATGACGGTGGTCTCGTACTCGGCGCGGGTGGAGATGTCGTTGAGGTGGGTGAGGGTCAGCTCGAATACCGCGCTGGCCGGCAGGTTCTCCGCGTCGGTCGTGACTAGGATCGCCACCGGCACCCCCTCGGTGGCGACGGCCGGCACGTCGATGCTCAGGCTGCGGGGCTCGGTGAAGGTGCAGGGGCTGGTGCCGCTCGCCGCCTCCAACAGGTTGTCGAGATCGTCCCCGTCGTTGTCAAAGCTCAGGTCCAGGTCCGGGAAGCCCGACTCGTCCCCCACCCGGGAGAGGAAGTCCTCGTCGGTTAGACCCTCGAAGTCGGCGGTCCACGGAAACTCGAGATCGGCGCGGACAAAGGCCCCGACCAGCACCGCCTCGGCCACGCAATCACTCGGCGGCGCGGCGAGCTCAAAACGGACGATCAGATCGTAGGTGCCCTCCAATACCTCGATCTCCTCATCCAACACCCAGGTGCAAGCCTCGTCCGGCTTGGGCACCAGCACCGCTCGATCGACCGCGGCGGTGCTGAGATTGCTGGCGTCGAGGGTCAGGTCCACCGCCAGCGCCT
>JAUUZB010000090.1 GCA_030590185.1 Deltaproteobacteria bacterium | reverse complement strand
GGGGGGGGGGGGGGGGCCCGTATTTTGACCAAGCAGGGCCGCCCCCTTCACGCCCACGATCACAAAGATCTAATCAAAAGCCTCTTTCGTCTCCCATGCCTCCCACACCTTACCGACGAGGTCGGGGCCGGGTTTGAGGGTCTTCTTGCCGGGCTTCCACAGCCCGCGGGCGCGCGGGATACTCGCTCAGCCCGGGCCGCTGTCGCCTGCCCTCAGCGTCGGCTTCGATACCGATCGATTAGTCGCCACGGCACGCGCCATGCCGGCCGGGTGTGCATCATGGCCTCGAAGACGGTTCGGGCCAGCGGCGCCCACGCTTTGCCGTGATGGCTGACGCGCGCTGCGAGACGGGCGCTCGTCTCGAGTTGGCCTATCCGGAGGCGACGCAGGGCGTGGAGCGCCTCCTGATCGACGCGGGACCGACTCCGCTCCCGCCAAGCGTAATGGGCGGGCGGAGTGTCCTCGGCCCGCGGTAGTCCCTCGAGCACTTCGATCCCGTTGGACTCGGCCTCTTCATACAGGTCGGAGAACGGCTCTAGCCGAAAGGGGGTGAAGACAAACTCGACCCGATCCACAGCGGACATTCGGCGCACCAGCGCCTCGGTGGCGCGCAGATCATCCTCTGTTTCACCGGGCCCGTTGAACATGATCCCGATCTGGTTCGAGATTCCGAGCGCTGCGCTGTGCCGGATGCAGATCTCCGCCCTGGGGAGGGAATACGCCTTGCGAAGGACCCGCTTGGTGTTGGGACCGATCGCGTCCAGCCCCCAGTAGAGGCCAACACACCCCGCGGAGGCGAGACTATCGATGGTCGCCTCGTCGATACCGGCCGCCTTGATCATCGCGATGAAGCGCAGGGACGGCACCTGGGATCTCATGGCGTCCATGAAGGCGCCGAGGAGCTTTGGGTTGTTGTTGATAGCTGCATCGCACAGAAAGATCAGTGGCCGCGGATCGAGTCGTGTCAGCCGGGAGAGCTCCCGGGTCGCCTTGTCAACGCTCTTGAATTGGTAACGTTCCACCTGCCTTCCCGTGCAAAAGGAGCAACGTTGCACGCAGCCGCTGCTGAGGCGGTAGGGGATGTCCAGGACCTCCTCCTCTACCAGCCAATGAGCCCCCCGATACGCTTCGAGATCGAGGTCCGAGAAATCCGGCGCCGCTTCGGCCTCGATGGGATGGGAGCTCACTCCCGGCTCGGGCGTGACGTTGCCGGTGCAGCGCAGCAGCCCAGGAACCGACTCGTCGAGGGGCTCACCGTGCTCCAGGTGCTCGGCGAGCCTCAAGATTGCCTCCCCCGCGTGACCGCGAACCAGGTAGTCGACATCGGTTGCGCATTCCACCGCGCGCTCACCCAGCAGAGTCACGTAGGTCCCGCCAAGGCAGATCGGCAACTCGGGGTGCAGGCGTTTGAGCTCCCGTGCCAAGGCCAGGGCAAAGGCGATGTTGCGCCAGGCCACGACCGAGATCCCCACCAAGGAGCAACCCTCCAGCGGGGGCAGCGTGCCGAGGCATCGCTCCAGGAACAGCTCCAGTCCCTGGCTCCGCACGCCCTCGTACAGCCAAGCATACACGTCATCGCGCCCGACGCGGGTTCCGAGCTCAACCGAGACCGTACAGAACAGATCACGGTGCGTGACGTCAAAACCGTGTTCGCGCAGGTGGCTGACCACCACCGAGCTCGCATAGGGCAGTCGTGCCTTTTGCCCTCGGCGGGTGATGCCGGGCGCATTGATGATGACGATCATCGGCGGCGGCCCGTGCCCGCGTTTCCCGTTCGAACCACTTGCGTTAACATAGCGCTCGTTGGCGGGGGTTCAAAGGTCGCCCGAATCCCAGGCCTTCGGACCTCATCGATCTCGATTGCCCCGGCAACCCCGGCAACCCCGGCTGAACCGGGTGACTCGACTTCGTATCTCGACTATGAGCCCGACATGCGTATCCTCTTTTGCGCCACAATCCTGCTCGCGGTCGGCTGCGCCGCTTCGAGCCAATCCTCTTCAGCCGACAGGAGCCCCGCCATGAGTGACACCATCCCAGCCCCCGACGACGTCGCCGCCGCGCCCGCCGACGCCACGGTTACCGCCAGCGGCCTCGCCTATAAGGCCCTGACCCAGGGTACCGGCGACACCCACCCCACGGCGACCAACAACGTCGAGGTGCACTACACTGGATGGACCACCGACGGAAAAATGTTCGACAGCTCCGTCACCCGCGGCGAGACGATCTCGTTTCCGCTCAACGGCGTCATCAAGGGTTGGACCGAAGGCGTGCAACTGATGAAGGTCGGCGACAAGTTCCGTTTTTGGATCCCGGCCGGCATGGCCTACGGCGAGAACCCGGGTGGCGGTAGGCCGGGCGGCCTGTTGGTGTTCGACGTGGAGTTGTTCGCCATCAACTGAGCGAACGAGGCTTGACCACCATGGCGGTGCCCCGGCGGCCATCGAGGACGATGCGCAGGGGCTCGCTAAAGCGCAGGTGACGCACGGCCGTCGTTTCCTGGTGGGCCGGCGTCCCTTCGAGCCACAGCAGATCGAGGTAGCCCCCACTTCGGTTGCCGGCGGAGCTGTGGGCGCTGCCGAGGGTCAGGTAGCCCACCCCCCGGGAGGTGATGTTGTGGAAGAAGTGGCTGCCCTGGGAGGGCTCCACTTCCTCGCCACGTAGCGGCGTCTCGGCGATGACCCGCGCCCCGGCGATTTGACGCCACTCCACCGGCAACCCGAGCGAGGGATCGGAGGTGCCCCAGCGACCGGGGCCGATGAGGAGGAAGGGAACCCGCGACCTCTGCAGGCTGGCGTTGAGCTCCCCCACCTGGGCGGCGATCTCCTTGGTGGTGTGGCCCTCGAGGGCGTCCGGCTTGACGTAGACCAGATCGTAGATGTCGTCGATCACCCCCTGGCCCAGGGCGCGGTCGGTCCAGCAGAGGACCTCATCATCGCGGACGCCGTTGGTCTCCACCGCCGGCTCAGCGAAGTGGGTGGCCAGCGGCCGGATCTGGAGCACGTAGAGGGTCGGCGGTCTCGCGGCTTCGCCGGCGGGGGGGCTGCGGCCGTAGTCACCCGCGCCGACCGCGAACTCGATCTCCACCGGGCAACCCATGCCCTTGCTCAACACCCGCAGCAGCTCTCGCAATGCCGCGGCCAGGGGCATGGCGTTCCATTTGAGGATGTTGTTGAAGCTGACCACCCGCGGGCCCGCGAGCCGGAGGTTCTCCCGGATGACGTCATCCTCCCCACAGTAGACGCTGCCGGCCATGGTGAGCATGCCGTCGCGTTCAGCGTCGGACAGGTCGAATAGCGCCAGGGAGGAGGTGGGCCCGGCGAGGAAGTCGATGACCGGCCGGCTCGTGTCCAGGGCGTAGAAGCGGTTCTGGGTGTTGCGCAGGTAGTCGGCCGCTGTGGCGAATTGCGCCAGTACCCCCGGCGTGGCCGGGGAAAAACGCAGCACCGTGCCGCCCGCCACGATCTGGTGGCCGAGGCCGAGGGCCATGCAGACCATGCCGTCCTGTGAGCGTTGCGCGCGGATCGGATAGTAGTTGTGCGACAGGGCGACGCCGGAGGCGTGGGGGTAGAAGCGCTCGCCGTGCTGTTCGCCGACCAACTCCTGGATGATCACCGCCATCCGCTCCTCCTCCAGGCGATACGGCGTGTTCTCGATATAGGCCCGGGCGCCCTCGCTGTAGGTGGAGGCGTAGACCGCCCGGATCGCCCGACAGAATTGTCGGAAGCGTTTGTCCGGATCCGGATGGTTGTTGGGCAGCATGTAGGTGGCGTAGACGCCGGAGAACGGTTGGAACTGGAGATCCTCGAGCAGCCCTGAGGAGCGGATCGCTAGGGGGCCCCGGAGGTTCTTCCACACCTCGTGCAGATCGCGCTCGAGGCCCTCCGGCAGCCGGCCGGCGAGGAAGCGTTGGATGATGGCGTTGTCGTCCGCGAGCTCTTCGAGATCCTCGCGGATCTCGTTGTCCTCGACAAAGTGCTGGAATGCCTCGGTGGCGAGCACCGCCGTTTTGGGGATTTGGATCCGCAGGCCCGTGAAGCGGTCGAGAAGGTCGCGTTGCACCAAGACGGTGTTGACGAAGGCGATGCCGCGGGCCTTACCGCCGATCGATCCCTCCCCGACGCGTGCCATGGCGGTATCCGGCAAGGGCTGCGCCGCGGAGAAATCGGCGATGGTCCCTTCGCGCTCTTCGGCGGCGATGCGGTGCAGGGTGTCGAGGAGAAATCTGCGGGTGCTCGCGGCGTTCTTGAAGTCGCGGGCGCGTACTAGATGTGAGACCTCGAGCCTGCCGCGGGCGGCGAACCAGACCGAAAAGTCGTGCCGGTTGGCGTGGTAGCGCACCGACTCGGCCGGGATGGTGGCGAGGATCTGCTCCATGTCGTGGAGGTCGTTGGCGCGCGCCACCTCGGTGCGGTCCGGCAGGCGAAAGACAAACGGGCCAAAGCCGAGGGACTCGGAGACGAAGTGCCGCAGGTCGCGCAGCAGGTTGGGGGAGCGCTTGTTGATCCAGACTGCGCCGTAGCCGTCGGCGCGGGCCTCGGTCTCCGGGTCGGCGGATTGCATCAGGATCGGGATGGAGGGCCACTCGCGACGGATCCGCTCCACCAGCCGGAAGCCCGCCTCCCGGTCGATCGCACCCTGACGGGGAAAGCTGATGTCGGTGATGACCGCCACGATGTGCTCGCCGAGTTGATCGACGCAATCGTTGGCCTGCTCGAAGGTCCGCTCGTGGCGCACCTTGAGCCGAGTGCGCATCTGATAGAGCTTGTGCAGCCGGCTCACCCCGTCGGCCACCAGCGATTGGCTCTGCTGCATCAGCTCCGCGTAGAGCGCGGTCAGGAAGCTGGAGGCGTAGCGGATCGAATCCTCGACCACCAGGATCATCGGCACCCCGGCGGTTTTGGTGTCGTGGTCGATGTTCTTGAAGTCCTCCACCAGCTTGGCGATGGTGATCAGGATGCGGGCGTCGCCGGTCCACATGTAGGCGTTGTCGATGGCCTCGTTGTCGACACCGCCCGGGATGTGCCGGAGGTCCGCCTCGTTGAAGGTCAAGACCACCACCGGCAGGCCGGGCTGCCGCTCCTTGGCCTGGCGGGCCAAGGTCACGGCGTCGGTTCCCACCAGCCGTGGCATGGCGAGCACCAGATCGAACCGTCGCTCCTCGAGCAGTCGCAGGGCGGCACCGCCGCTCTCCACGTGGGTGATGCGCGCCGCCGAGCTGAGGTTGACCTCAGAGTACTCGGTGAACAGCCGCTCGGTGAGCGGGCCGTCCTCCTCGAGGATGAAGGCGTCGTAGGCCGAGGAGACCAGCAGGATCTCTCGGACCCGATGCGGCATCAGGTCCCGCAACCTCAAATACCAGGGCCTGCCGGCGAGACGCTGGGAAATACTGCTCACGGTTCACTATTTTAGGTCGGCAGCCAACAGTCGCCAAGAAATGCCCAACCTGGATCGCTGCGTAGGGGCTGCCTTGTGGCGCCAAGCAACCTGCGTTATGCCCGGCGACGGAGCGTGACTGGCCATGAGTATCTCCCTGCGTTGTTACGTGTTTATCGATGCCCTGCAGCCCCAACTGACGGCGCACATCTGCACCACCTGCCGCGGTTTCTGGCCGGTGCCGGACGAAGCGGCCCTGTTCGTCGAGATCGCCCCGGGTATGGCGGTCCATTCCCTGTTGGACAAGGCGCTCAAGGCCAACGACGTCCACCCGGCGAACATCGTGGTCGAGCGCGCCTATGGGATGATGAACCTGCACGCCTTTGACAAGGGTGAGATCCTGGCCGCAGGCAAGGCGGTGCTCGACGGCCTCGGCACAACCGAGGCGGAGCGGATCAAGCCGAAGATGGTCACCAACGAGGTGATCCGTTCGATCGAGCCGGACCATGCCCAGTGCGTCAACAAGCTGCGCTGGGGCTCGATGATCGTGCCGGGGGAGTCCCTGCTGATCATGGAAACCCAGCCCGCCGGCTACATCGCTTTTGCCGCCAATGAGGCGGAGAAGGCGGCCGAGGTCACGCTGCTCGACTGCCGGCCCTACGGCGCCTTCGGGCGGCTCTACATGGCTGGCACCGAGGCCGATATCGACTCCGCGGCCGAGGCCGCCACCGCCGCTATCGATAGCATCGACGGTATCGAGGCTTGAGCCTCGGGTCGATTCTCTTCGCTTCTCATGGCCGAGTGATGGTCCCAGCAGGTCATCGCCAAAACGTTCTGTTCTTCTCGGCCTTCCATTGCAGGCAGGGCGACTCAGACGGTCGGGTCTGACACCTTCAAGAAGGTGAACTGCTTGAAATCCACGTCAGCGGTGTAGAGCCGCGGCACACCATTCTCGCGCAGCAGCGCCGCGTAGTGGCAGTCGTGCATCAGGTTGCCGCGGACCTGCGGGTACTCCTCTTGCAATGCCGCTAGGACAACTGGGTGTTGGGGCGTTTGCGTCAGGACGTGGCCGTTGGTCGCATGGATATACGGCTGCAGGTCAGCAAGAGCCGCGGCGAAGGTGAGCGGCGTTTCGTGGACGCGTGGGTGCGTGGTGATGCGGAGATACTCATAGACGACCTGCCATCCCATGCACCACTCTTCACCGCCAAAGAGACGCGACCGGCAAAACTGTCGCGCCTTGTCGTGCTGTGGGTACCGTGCGAAATGGGCGTAGATTAGGATGTTCGTGTCGATCGCGAACATCGCCTAGCGGCCATCCATCAGATCGTAGAGTCGGTCGCGATCCGCGACGTCGACGCCGGGTCGTGGTCCGTTGTCACGGTGTTTGGGAAGCTCCACCGGTTGAGCCGGCGCTCCCGATCCCAGGGCAGTTCGTAGGAGATCCTCGATGGTGCGGGCCAGCGATTTGCCGCGACGAGAAGCCAACGTCTTCACCCTGCGGTACACCGCCTCGTCCAGATTGATCGTAGTTCGATGCATACTGCCATCATGGAAAACTGATGGCATGATGTCAATCACGAAGATCGAGCTCGGTCACGCCGCTGTTTGCTGATCCCGCTCTCTTGACGGAGATGTAGCGTGAAGCTACAATTGTTGCGTACTCCTACGACTGTCTGGAGCCCCCATGGCAAGCTCAAAGCCACTGCGCCTCGATCTCGAGCTCGTCCACGCTGCCGGCGCTGCCGCCAAGCGTCACAAGCGCTCTGTTCCACGTCAGATCGAGTTCTGGGCCGAGCTGGGCCGAGCCGTTGAGCGGAGTCTCGACCATGAGGCGCTGATCGCCGTCCATGAAGGTCTGGCAAGACTCGTGGTTGAGATGGCGCCCTCTGCGCCGGTGCGCTCAGACGACATCTTCGCGGCTCTCGAAGCCTCCCGCAGCAAGGGTACTCTTCCGGATCGAGTCGCCGAGGGACCGGTGCGATATCAGGCGTGCCCACAGAGGCCTGGGCTGCTCGAGCAGTTGCGGGGTGACGACTCCAGAGTCATTGGGCGCTTCACCGGCGGGCGATTTGTGCCAATCGAGGAATGACCGCTCCGAAACAGCTGTGGCTCCTCGCCGGCGGCAACGGCGCAGGCAAGAGCACGTTCTACGCGCAGCTCCTACAGCCCAAGGGCGTGCGACTGGTCAATGCCGACCGCATTGCACGGGCGGTCTCGCCCGACGACCCGCAGAGCGCGAGCTACGAAGCGGCACGGATCGCCGAGCGCATCTGTGCCGATCTGCTCGAAGAGGGCGTCTCGTTCTGTTTCGAAACCGTGTTCTCCCACCCATCCAAGATCGACTTCGCCGCGAGGGCAAGAGCCCACGGCTACGAGGTCATCCTCGTCTTCATCCATCTGGACAACCCCAACCTCAATCTGGCGCGCGTAGCCCAACGGGTCTCAGCCGGCGGACACGACGTGCCGGATGACAAGGTCACCTCACGCCTGCCGCGTACCCTGGCGCACGTCAAACGAGCCGTGCCGCTGGCCAACGAGCTCCACCTGCTCGACAACTCCAGCAGCGAGGACCCGTTCGAGCGGGTTGCCACCGTCAAGGAAGGCGTCGTCGAGATGATGACGAGCCCTGCGCCGGCTTGGGCGATCGAGATGTTGAGCGACTATCTCGAATGAGCACGAACGGGTCGACGAGATACACACGCCGGCCGGCGCCGGAGCATCGCGCCGCGAGGCTACGGAACAGCGTCAGCCCGCAACACCACAAAGCTGCGCGTCGAGGCGGAATAGACCCCACCCACGATACGAGTCGGCGACCCAAGGCTGACGTTGGCAGAGATCTCCGGGTCCTGCGTGGGGCTGAACTCATCCTCCCGGTCGAAGAAATGCTGGGTATCGGCTAAGCGCACCCAGCCATGATCAACGGGCAGGCTGGGGAGGGTGAAGTCGACCGCGTAGTTCTCCATGTTGATCAGGATCAACAACTCCGGACCGACCGTGGAATCGTAGTAGTGAAGCATGATGCGCCGGCTGCCCCAGTCGCCCGCTAGCATGTCAACGTTGCTGGCGTTCTTCCAGGCGAAGGGCGCGCCACCACCGTAGGCCGCCGGGGCGAGCGCGTAAGCGTGATCCTTGCGCAGCGTGATCATCTGGCGCACGAAATCGCGCATGCGCTGGCGCTCCGGCCGGGGCTCCCAGGTTCCCCACTGGAGCCAGTTCCACTTGTTGTCGGCGCTGAACTGGTAAGCGTTGTTGTTGCCGTACTGACTGCGCATCCACTCGTCGCCGGCGAACAGCATCGGCGTGCCGTGGGAGAGCAACAAGGCGGCAAAGAAGTTGCGCATGATCTGGCGCTTGAACGGCTCGTTGTCGGCGATGTTGCCCTGGCCGGGGGTCTCGACGTGGGAGTTTTCGAGGTCCTTGGAGCGGCAGTAGCCATCCTGCGGGCAGTTCGATCCCCAGCAGTACCAATCGCACCTCGG
>JAUUZB010001130.1 GCA_030590185.1 Deltaproteobacteria bacterium | reverse complement strand
AGGCAAGGTGTTTTCTCATGCGCACAACCGCGTAGTAGGGTTCGCCGCTGGATTCCTCGATTTCCATCGCCAGGTTCTCAAGGGCCATTTCAACCCTCTGTCGTACCGTCGGCACCTGGTAGGGCTGCCCGGCCAGCAGTGCCTTGATCTGTGCGAAGATCCATGGATATCCGAAACAGCCACGTCCTACCATCACCGAGTCACAGTGGGTCTGCTCGAACATCGCCCTGGCATCCTCGGGAGTGAAGATGTCGCCGTTGCCGATCACCGGAATCGACACCGCGTCCTTGACCGCGCTGATGATGTCCCAACGCGCCTGTCCCGCGAAGCCCTGTTTGCGTGTACGCGGATGCACCGTGATCCACTGGCCGCCGGCGTCTTCAATCACCTTGGCAACCTCGGCTGCATTGATCGAGTCCTCGTCCCAGCCGGCGCGGATCTTCACCGTCACGGCCGCCGCTCCGTCGACCGCCCCGAAGACCGCGGCGACGAGCTCGGCGGAGAGCTCGGGCTCGAGCATCAGCGCGCAGCCGCAGACGCCGCTGGTCACCTTGCGGGTGGGGCAGCCCATGTTGATGTCGACCAGCGCCGCGCCGGCCGCGACGGCGTGGTCGGCCGCGGCGGCGAGCTGCCGCGGCACGCGCCCGTAGACCTGGACGCCGAAGTCGCGGCCGTGGCGCGAGGCGGTCAGCTTGCCGAGCACCCTCGGGCTATTCGCGGCGAGTCCGGCGGCTGGGAGGAACTCGGTGACGGTCAGCGGGCACCCCTGGTCTTCGGCGAGGGTGCGCATCGGCAGGTTGGTCAGCGCCGCCATCGGCGCGAGCAGCACCGGCGGCGCGAGGTCGAGCCGGCCGATCCGCAGCGGAGGCGGTCGCGGGGCGAGGTCTCCGGTGGTCCATGGCCCGGGGCTCATCGACTCAGAGTCCGGGCGCCATCGGAGCCCTCGGGGCGTTCTTCGGCGGCGGCTTGCTCGGCGCGCGAGGTTTGCTCGGCGCACGAGGCCTGCTCTCCGGATGGTCCTCCCGCGCCGGGTCGTCGTCGGAGAAGAAGCTCGCGGCGCTCGGCGCGACGGACTGGATCCCGCTGGAAATCGCCTGGAAGATGGCGAACATCACGCCAAGGGTCACGACGGCGATCAGCACGGATACGACGATCAGCCGCGCGCGGTTGACCGGCGGCAGGATCTGCTCCACCTCGCCGTCCAAGCGGCCATCGACCGCGTCAGCTGGCTCGTCGTGCTCGTCGCCGAGCCGAGCGCGGAGCTCGGCCACCTCGCTCTCGAGCGCGGCGATGCGGTCGTCCTTCGGTTGGTCGGCAGGGGTCATGATGCGCGAAGGATAGCTGGCACAAGGGTAGCCGGCCAGTGGTCCGCGGCTACAGCAAGAGCGACAGCCCGGGAAGCTGCTCGAGGGCGCGGTAGAGGCGGTCGAGCTGCTCGGCGCTCGGCACCGCGATCTCGAAGGTCAGCGAGATGTAGCGACCCTTGGAGCTCGGTCGCTCGACCAGCACCACCTCCTCGTACCCCACGGTACCGAGCGCACCGCGCACGGCGCCGCAGAGACCCTCCTTGCGACCGATGAGCTTGAACATGTGGCGGGTTGGAAACTCGATCAGTCGCTCGAAGCGCTCCACGCGAGGGAGCCCTGCCAGCTCGGCCGCCGCCTCCTCGTATCGGTTGGTATTGATCGTCATCGGGTGACAGCAGTCCACACCTCAAGCAAGTTTAGCACAGCGATCCGACCGCCGCCGTTGAGGCCACGTGGTGACGGAGGGCGTGATCCAAGCTATCCTCCGCGCATGCTATCCTCTTGCGATCCCCGCGATCCGGTGCCGAGCTCACGGTGGTCCGTCCCGCTCCTCTGCGGCCTGGTCGTCGCGCTGTCGTGTGATGGCGTCGGCGTCTTCAAGCGGCCCCTGGTGCGGGTCGCCCTGGCCGACAAGCTACCCCGACAGGTGCGGCGGCTGGCGGAGGCCGGGATCACCCGCTTTTGCCACAAGAGCATTCGCCCGAGTGACGGCGGTATCTCGCCCCGCCTGCGGGTCGCGTGGCGGGTGCTCGACCTCAAGGGCGATCGCTACATCGTCGCGGTCGAGGCCAACCCGGAGGGTGACGGCCGGGTGGAGGGCGTCAGTAGCCTCATCGGCTCTGGGTGGGTCGGCGAGTCGCGGAACATCGCGAGCGGGGGCCAGCCGGTGATCACCTCGGTGCCCGTGCGGGTCGGCTGGTCGGCCCGCAAGGGCTGCTCGAAGGTCGGCAAGCGCGTGACCCTCGAGCTGCGCGCCGATGATCCCTCGTGCAAGGCGCCGAAGACACCCAAGCTGCTCCGACCAGTGAAATAGTTACAGGCGGTGAAGAGTCACCGGGATGTTGCAGTCACATTTGGTGCAGAAAAAGGAGCCCGACAAGGCTGTCTCCGAAAGTGAAAGATCAGCGTCACAACGTTCAGGCTTGTCACCGAACGTGTAATAGAACGTGAGCTTCCCATTGGACAGCTTCCCATCCTTGATTGTGTAGCAGTCCTTGTTGTGCGCCTCACAGCGTTGACCCGTGACGGTTGATCCGGACTGCGTTAGCTGGAGGAACCCCACTTCGTCACCCCGGCAGTCCTCAGCTTTCGAAACTTGT
>JAUUZB010001123.1 GCA_030590185.1 Deltaproteobacteria bacterium | reverse complement strand
GACGGCTTCACCGATGCCTGCGGCACCTGCAACGCCGATTGCAGCGGGCCTGGCAGCGATGCGACCTGCGGTGACGGTGACTGGTGCGAAGAGATCGAAGCTTGTGACGACGGCAACTCCGACCTCGACGACGCCTGCCCGAGCGGACCGGCCGGTCCCTGCGAGCCCGCTACCTGTGGTGACGGCCACATCTGGGCCGGTAACGAAGAATGTGACGACGGTGGCATCGCCCCGGGGGATGGTTGCAGCGCCATCTGCGAGAACGAGCCGGTATTCGAGGGCGGTGACCTGGCGTATCAGAAGATCGACAACATCACGTTCCTCGACGACATCCACCGGGTCACGTGGCACCCGAGCGGAAACTTCGCGCTCGCCCTCGCTGGCGATGGGGATGTGTTGCATTATGATCCGGCGCTCGCGGCACTCTCCTGGCTCGAGACTCTCGGCGACCGGGTCTTCGATCTGGCGGCGGCGACCGATGGCAGCTTCTTCGTGGTGGTGGGGGAGGAGACCGACGCGACCCATCACCTGTGGCGGATCGATACCGACGCCACCGGCGTGCTCTCGACGGCGACCGACGAAGACGTCATCCCAAACGGCGCGGTCCGCGCGGTGTCGTCAGAGCCGGGCAGTGATCGGTTCGGCTTGATCGCCGAGGGCTCGACGCTCGGGGTCAATTATCTCTACCTCTGGGATCCGACCAACGGCTTGAGCGCGGCCAAGGGCTACAACTCGAGCGCCGGGGCGCGGGAGCTCATGTGGGGAGCTCCGGCCCTCTATGCCAACAGCGCGAACATCATCACCGCCGATGGCGTCAATGGCGCCGATAGCAAGACCTGGATCCTCGACTCGGATCTGGTGGTGGGCAACAACTGGCCGGCCTCCCACGGCAATCCGGGGGGCGCCGCCTGGCAGCCACAGGGGACCTTCGGCATTCTCACGGGTTGGACCTCCAACAAGCTCTACGTTTTTGACGGCGCCTGGACCATGGCGACCCTGCCGGTGCCCACCGGCGCGAGCCCCAACGCCATTGCCTGGCGCGCCGATGGCTTCCGGGCGCTGATCGTCGGCCGCGCCATCGCTACTCCGCGTTACGCCGTGGTGATCGATTACCGCGCCGGGGGACCGGGCCCCTTCGACGAAGTGTTCCTGGTCAACGCCTCGATCACCGATTTTGCCGCTGACCCGTGGTTTGGTAGCTCCAGCCAGCACCTCCTCGACGTCGCCTGGCGGCCGGGGGATTGCGACGAGGGCCTGATTGTCGGCATGGACAATGGTACGACGTTGTCACCGACCTTTGGCACGGTGATCCGGTTTTACGACACCACGGATCCACAGTGCGTGCCGTGATCTGCCTGCGCTCGATGCCACCGCCGAGGAGGGCGTTGGGTAGAGCGTCGCAGTTCGGCCGGCGCGGGATACGCATCAGCTAGGAAAGCTGGCGCGAGTCAATCCGCTGCAGCGCCGGCTAGGTTGAGACCAAACACGAACACCGCATCGATCCCGTAACCCGGCTCACCGACCAACACCCGGCCGTTGGCGAACGCCAAGGACTGACTGAAGTGGCCGTTGTGGGGCGCCCGGGATTCGGTGAGCTTGGCGGCGTACACCCAGGAACCTTTGGCGGATGACCGCCGATAAACGTGGACGGCGCCGACCGAGCCCTCGCGCCTCGCCCCCACCAGCAACGTGTCACCGCGAACCACCACCGGCCTACCGAAGCTGCCTCCGGCGGAGGGATCCGGGGCCGCGATGGTTTGCCGGTGCGCCCAGTTGCTGCCCTGGGTACGCTCGAAGACGTACACCGAGCCTGAACTGCCGCCGGGGTGGCTCGACAGTACGAAGGTGTTGGCGTCGACGTCGGCGCCTGAGCCGAAGTACGCCCTGGGGCGGCCGCCGGTGGGTGGGAGGAGCTTCTCGACCACCGCCCAATCCCCCTTCTTCCTGGGCGCGATGACGTAGGCAACACCCGAGTCCTTTCCCTGGTCGTCGTTGTGATTCATGCCCGCGAGAATGACGTCAGCGTGGGCGGCGAGGATGAGCCCGTACTGCGACGGCGTCTTCGCGTCGGGAATCACCTTCTGCGCTAGGGTCCAGGGTCCCGCTGCGCTTCGGGTGTAGATGTAAACCGTTTGGACGGAGAGCGAGCCAGACCTCCCACCGACCACCAACAGGCGATCGGTGATGTCGAGAGCGGAACCGAAGAATCCGGAGGAGGTCGAGTCGGGATGGAGCAGCTTCTGTGTCTGTTCGAAGGCGCCATCGGTCCGACGCTCATACACGAACACGGCGCCGGCCTGGTGGGCGGCGTCACGATCGAGCCACTCGCTGATCACGAGCGTCGAGCCGTGCATGGCCATGGAGGAGGCGAACTGATCGTTCTTGTTGGGATCCGGTGACGAGATCTGTTGGGTGCGATGCCAACCATCGGCGCGTCGCTCGAAGACAAATGCCGTGCCTCCGGGATGGGCGGTAGCGGCGTCTGAGGAGTCACCCACGACGAGGGTGTCGCCCCAGGCGGCGAGGGAAACAGCGAAACCGGATCCCCCCGGTGGGGATGGGATCATCGTGGCCTGGGTGATCTGCAGGGGCGGCGTAGTGGCGCAGAGCAACGAGCCGAGGAAGAGGAGCGTCGGGGG
>JAUUZB010000062.1 GCA_030590185.1 Deltaproteobacteria bacterium | reverse complement strand
TGGTGGGGGAGGACTCGGGGGGGCTGTTGAAGTTGATTACGCGATCTTAAACGCGGCCATTGGATTCCTTGAAGGCTGCGGGAAACTCCCTTTTGTGGCTCTGCCGCCAGGGGGTATCATCAACAGATGCGCTACCGTCTATCCCTTCCATGCCTGTTGTTCGCCGCCGGTTGCCTCCCCAGCCTTGACGTCCCGGCCGACGCGCAGCTCATCTGTGACTCCGATCTCGACTGTCCGCCCGGGCATTCCTGCCGAGCCGACGAATGCGTCGACGACTCCCGCAACGAGCCGCCAACCCTCACCCTCGGCGTGATCGCGCGTGGCCTCGACCAGGTCTTGATCCCGGTGACGGTGATCGACCTCGAGGGGGATCCAGTTACGGTCGACGCGGAGGTGAGCGTGGCGGGATCTGATTTTTCGCCTATCGATCTGGCGGCCGCCACGGATCTCGCCGCGACCCCGGAAGGGCTATCGGCCGATCTGCTTTGGGAAACCGCGGCCACGGATCTCGGAGACCTCGGGCACCAAGGTTTTGTCGAGGATATCGAGCTCAAGCTGCGCCCCCGGGACGCGGACAGCGGCGGCATTGCCCTGGTGTCCGACGCTTTCACCTTCGGCAACGATGCGCCAACGGTGCTCAATGTCACCCTCGATACTCTGGTGATCGGCAATGCGGTGGTTCGGTTTGAGGTCTCGGATTTCGCCGCTGACGCCGTGCGGCTCTCAGCTTTTGAGCTGTCCACCACAGGGCTCGATGCAGACTATCAAGCGGTCGCGGTGGACGCGGTCAATTTCCCAGCCGGCGCCCTGACGGGCATTCCGTCGAGCCGAACCGGCGAGCCCCATACGTTAACCTGGGCATCCCATCTCATCGATACGGGTGACGTGCCCTTTGGTGCCAAGGTGCGCGTCGAGGTGACAGATGACCACGACGCGGCGTCGGGCTACTCGGCCTCCAATCCCTTCCAGATCGACAATGGCTCCACGCCGTCCACGGTGGCGCTGACACCGATCACCGATCTCGGAACGACGCTCACCGGTCCCCTGCAGCTCACCTATGTGGTCTCGGATCCGGATTGTGACGTCTACGCCGCGCCCCAGGACTGCCCGCGGGTATCGGTCTACGTCGATTGGTGCTTGCAGGAAGGCGGGGTCACCTGCGCCACGGACGGTGTTGACGAGTGGAATCTCGCCCTGTCGAGCAGCCCGACCGTGAATCTCATCCCGGAGAGCTCCTACTCCTACGAGTGGGACATCTTTCAACTCAGCCCGGCGATTCACCCCGAGGTGTTCTTACGCTTCACGCCGCTCGACGGAGAAATCGGGGCACCAGCCCTGCTTGGACCATTCGCAGCGGACACCCGCAGCGGCGGCAGCGTCGACTCTTCACCCCCCGACTACCTGTCGCCGTCCGACGGATCATTGTTCACCTCACAGACCATCACGCTGCAGTGGACCTCACGACTCGGCGCGACTGAATACACGGTGGAGGTGGCGACGGACCCGACCTTCCCGGCCCCATCGATCGTCAGCACCATCACCACCGCCAACACGGTGGCTACCGTGATCTTCACCGACGACCTCACCTACTACTGGCGCGTCAAGTCCGACGTTTCGGTACCGCCCAACGAGTGGAGCAACATCGCCGGCCAACCGATCGGTTTCAGCCGCCTCGGGGACACGATCTACGTCTTTTGCCCAGAGACCGATACGACAGATTGCTCCGATGTCGGGCGGGTGGGCAATCGTTCCGACCCCTTGCAGAGCATCCAACGCGCCATCGCCACGGCGGCGGCCTACGGTATCACGCAGGTGAAGGTCGCCACCCGTGGAGGGGGCGAGACCTACATCGGGGTGATCGCCCTCGACGGGGGTGTGGACCTGCTCGGTGGCTACGACGACACGTTCGCTGAGGAGCCGGTGCGGGATCCGGTCGCCAACCCGACCATCCTTTCGGGCGCTGGGATCTTCGGTCTCGGCTCGGTGGTGATCCTCTCCGAGGGTCTCGACGCGCCGACGCTGGTGGACGGTTTCCAAGTGCGTGGGGATTTAGGGGCTGAGTCGACCTACGGTGTCGTGAGTGCTTTCGGTACGGCGCCACTCACCCTCGCGCGGCTCGATGTCGTCGCTAGTGACGCCGTCACCGCCTCCTTCGGGCTGCGGTGCGAATCGAGCAGCGTCGTGGCGCTGGCCGGCTCGAGGTTCGCCGGGGGGATGGGTTGGGAAAGCAGTGGGATCAGTGCCCGGTCCGGTTGCAGCCTCGATCTCGACGGGGTAACGGCCACCGGCGGCGACGCGTTCACCTCTTCGTACGGGCTCGCCGTTTGGCAAGCCGCTGTCACCGTGAACGACGGGGTGTTCAACGGCGGCGCGGCAATGACGTCGGTCGGCTTGGTCGGTGAAGGCGCGTCGGTGAGCGTCACCGGGGCGACGATCACGGCCGGGGGGGCTGCTGATAACAGCTACGGTGTGTGGTTCAACGCCATGGATACGATCGATCTCAATGACGTAAATGCCGCGGGCAGTGCCGCCGGGAGCGAATCCATAGGCGGTTACTTTACTTTTGGAGCCGATATCGTAGTGCAGAGCTCCAGCTTTAGTGGTGGCGATGGTTTGCTGTCATTCGGCCTGAAGGCGCGGGACTGCGGCACCATGGCCCTGACAGATGTCAGTGGTCGCGCCCTCAGCTCCACGAATGCCGACATATCCGTTGGGGTATTCTTGGCCCAAATCGCCGACGCCACCCTCACAGGGATCACTGCCGCCGGGGGACCCGCCAATACCGGCATGGATTCGATCGGGTTGCAACTCGATACCGTGGCCTCCGTGGTCATCGCTGACGCCACCCTGAGCGCTGGTGACGGTAACTTTCTTGCCATCGGCTTATTCAGCGACCTCAGCACGTTCACCCTGACCTGTGGCGCGGCGCCCGTCGTAGGTGGTGCCTCCTTGTGGATTTACGGAGGCGACCCACCGATCAGCACGAGCGGCCCGGTCCACGTCAATGGTGGCACGGGCATCATCGACGGCTGCGTCATCTCCGGCTTTCCTGGCCAGTACGCCCACGTGGTCGTACGCAGCGACGCCAATCTGACGCTGTTAAACTCGCGCCTGGAGACCATTGGCGGACAAGTGACGTGGGGCGTGGAGTCGCGTACCGCAGCTTCAAACACAGACGCAGTCACCGTCACGATCGCGGACTCGACCCTCACTGGTGCCTCGACCCCGGTCGGGTTGCACAACGACAATCTCTCCCTGGTGCGCAGCGTCGTGGTGAGCTCCGATCCTGTCAACGGCAACGCTGTGTTGCTGATGTCGGACGGCCAAGACAGTTCGCGGTCGGTCGAGATCCGGGATTCCGCGTTGTACAGTCCGGCGAGAAACGCCGTGAACCTAAATTACCCACCAACCAATTTCACCAGCACCCTGGTGATCGAGGGTAACACGATCATCGCTGCGGGTACCGCTACCGACGCCGAGGCGGTTTTGGATTACATTGAAGGTGGTCAGTTCGATCGCAACATTGTCATGGTCGCCAACGGCACGTCGTCCATCTGTTACGACGAACCTTTCAACGTGCCTCTTCAATGGAAGACGTCCTTTGATGCCAACGTCCTGACGGATTGCGTGACCCTGTACGACGACGGTACCGGCGGCTCAAATCCAATGACCGATGTCTGTGACACGCCGGTCGTAGGCAATGTCGGCAATTCCGGCTGCACAATCGTTCTGGCCCCTTCAGCCACCAACACCGTGGCTGCGACCTCGGCCCAGGTCTTCGAACCCGGCTTTGACTCAGCTGACCCCAGCACCTGGATCCGCACCCCCAACGGCGCCGCCGACATCGACAGTGACGGCTCGTTTGACGATATCGATGCCGGCGCTGACGTCACCGCTATCGGCTCGAGTTTGTGAGCCATTGACGAGCTGGTGGGCACAGATGTAGCCGCATCGGCATGGGCGCCAGCTCCCTAACCTTGCAAAATGTACATCATGGTGTACAATTTGCATAGATGATCGCGAGGCAGCTCACCCCCCGAATCACCCATCTTCTCGAGCATTTTCCAGCAGTTGGAATAGTCGGGGCCCGACAGGTGGGAAAGACAACCCTCGCGAGGCAAATCGCCGGGGATATCCCCGATGCGATCTATCTCGACCTCGAGCGGCAGTCCGACCTGCGCAAGCTCGACGATCCAGATCTCTATCTCCGCGATCTCTCGGAACGGTTGGTGGTCTTGGATGAGGTCCAACGGCTGCCGGAGCTCTTTGCTGCGCTGCGTCCGTTGATCGATGACCATCGCGAGAAGAACGGTCGCTTCCTCTTGCTCGGCTCGGCCTCACCGTCCCTGATCAGGGGTACATCAGAATCGCTCGCAGGACGCATCGCCTATCAGGAGCTCCTGCCCTTCACACTAGGCGAGGTGGCAGACACGGCCCGGCTGTGGCTTCGCGGTGGGTTCCCCGATTCTTACCTCGCCAGCAGCGAGGAGCTGAGCGCCACCTGGCGGCGCAACTTCCTGCGTACCTTCATCGAGCGAGACATCCCGGCCATCGCGGGTGGGGAGCCCGCCAAGGTGCGCCGGTTTTGGACGATGATGGCGCACTGCCAGGGACAACTCTGGAACGCCTCGAAGATCTCAGCCAGCATCGACTTGGATCGGCGAACCGTGGACGGCTACCTCGATATCCTCGCCGGAGCGTTCGTACTCCTGCGTCTTCAACCCTATTGGATCAACATCAAGAAACGCCTCGTGAAGTCACCCAAGATCTTCATCCGGGATTCTGGAATCCTGCACGAGCTGCTCGGCGTGACGGAGGCTGACGGATTACGCGATTCGCCTCACTCGGGAAGCTCTTGGGAGAGCTTTGCGATCGAGCAGATCCGAGCCCGGTTGCCGGAGGGTACCGAGAGTTTCTTCTACCGGACCAGTGGAGGGGCCGAGATCGACCTGGTCACGGTCCGGTCGGGTCGAGCGCCCGTTGCGATTGAGATCAAACGGACCACGGCCCCGCGGGCCAGCAAGGGACTCCGGAACGGAATGGCGGATATCGGGGCCCGGGTCGGTTTTGTCGTTTTCGCCGGGGAGGAACGCTATGGGCTCACGGATGGGATCGAGGCCCTGCCGATCAACGAGGCGCCTGAGGTGATCGCGGCCGTCATCTGATTGCGGTGGGAGCTGATCACCAGCTCTGAATGGTTGACGCGACCCGGGCCGCCGGGTTCAATAGCGGCGATGGTGCCCCTTCGCTCGGTCCCGTGGCTCAGCGCCGCGGTTTGCTCGCTTCTCTCCTTCTCCGGAGCATCATTCGCTGCCGGGCTCCCGGAGCTCATCTTCATCGGCGAAGGCACCCTCCGGGATGGCGACGCGGAAACCGCCAAGCACGAGGCCTTGTCCAAGGCATTGTCCGCGGCGCGCGAGAAGACCGACGCGGCGGTCATCGAGGATCTGCTGAGCAACCCCGACCCTGCGGGCGCCTGGTATTTCCGGATCATTGACGAGCAGGGCGACGCGGACCGCTATCGGGTTCGCCTGGGGGCGACCTTTGTGCCGCGGGGGCCCGGTGCTCCGGCCACGACGAGCGCTTGCCCGGTGATGGTCGTCGTCCAGGAGGTTCTCGCGCGGCGCGGCAAGCGCACGGCGGTCGACAATAGCGGGCTGATCGCCGCGGAGCTCGAGCATCTGCTCCTCGAGAACGGTTTCACCATCGTCGGTCGGAAAATCGCTACGGATCTCTGCCGTGAATCTCCGTCGGCCTATCAGCGCTGGTCGAACCAACGGGATCGGGTGTTGACCACGGCCCGGAACAGCGGCGCAGATCTATTGATTATCGGTCGGGTGGTCATCGAGGATAAGGGCCGCATCGAGAACGCGGCGTTCGCGGCGCTCAACGGCCAGACCCGCATCGAGGTGCAGAGCGCCTTTCGCGGCTTCCACGTCGCGAGCGGTCAGTTGTTCAGCACCCGGCCGGATCAAATCTCCTCGATGGGGATCAACCTCGAGCGCGCCATGAGGAGGGCGATGAGGGGCCGTGGCCGCAACTTCATAGAGCGCGTCTTTCGTCCCCTGCTCGATGACCTGCACGCGGGCTGTGGCGCAGCCGCCCGCGGCGGTAACACCCTCGAGGTCGTGCTCGAGGGGATGAGCAGCTACCGGCGCCAGGGCAGACCCTTCGAGGCGTTGCTGGCGCGGCTCCCGGGGGTTGGTACGGTCGAGGGTCAGTTCAACGGGGATCGTCTCAATATTGGTCTCACCTGCGACTGTAGCGCAGGTGATCTGGTGCAGACGCTCCTCGTCGGACTCGTTGACACGCCACCGGCCTCGGGGTTGCGTGACCTCGACGTGGTCAGCGTTGGCAGGAACAAATTGGTCGTGACGTTCTGAGCGCCTGGAGGCTGAGCCCGTGATCCAATCTTACGACACCACGACTCGGCAGCACGTACGATGATCTGCCTCCACTGCGACACCCACGCCGAAGAAGGCGCCGAGCACTGCGCGGCCTGCGACGCGCCCCTGTTGTTGGATGGGCGCCTGCGGGCGGTGCGAAAGCTCGGGGCCGGGGGATCGAGCCGAACCTACGAGGTGATCCGCGACTCGGATGGCGAGCACTTCGCCCTCAAGGTGCTGCTCTTTGAAAAGGTGCAGGACGTCAAGGCGCTCGAGTTGTTCCGCCGGCAGTTTGAGATCCTCAGCCAGCTCGATCACCCGGGGATCCCCAAGGTCCACGAATATTTGGAAGCGACCGTGGGGGGGGTGCACCGCCGGTACCTGGTTCAGGATTTAATCGCAGGATCAACCCTCGCCGACCGCCACGAGCGCTACGACGAAGAGCAGGCTCGGGCGCTGCTCGAAAAGATGCTGGACACCGTCGAGTATCTGCACGGCCTGTCCCCGCCGGTGCTGCATCGCGACATCAAACCGGAGAACATCGTGCTCACCCCAACAGGCGAGCCGGTGCTGATCGATTTTGACACAGCGAGGGGTGCGGGCGTGGACCACGCCGCCGCGGATGGCACCATGGTCGGCTCCGCTGGTTACGTGCCGATGGAACAGCTCGCCGGCCAGCCGGTGCCGGCGTCGGACATCTACGCCCTCGGCATGACCCTGGTCTCCCAGCTCGCCCAAAAGGAAGCGGCGAGCATTCCCCAGTCCAAGATGCGGCCGGACTTTCATCACCTGGTCAATGTCTCGAAGGGATTTCGAACGGTCCTGGACAAGATGCTCGAGCCGGACGTGGCGGATCGCTACCAGAACGTGGCGGAGGTTCGCGCCGCGCTCGCCGACCGAGGCACGGAGCTCAGCCGGGCTGAACGACCCGCGATGCGGCCGGCCCAGCGCGAGGCACCGGAGACGCACACCCTGCGCGGGTTGTTGGTGGGGGCCGCGATCGTCTGTATCGCGGCGGCGGTGTGGCTCCTGTCGGGCGAGGACACGCCTGACCATTTTCTCGCCGTCAGCGGTTTCAGTGTCCGCACCACGCTCGCCGGGCAAACCGATCGCCTCGAGATCACGCTCACCGATCTCGAAGACCGGACGGTCGCCGGCGAGACGATCTCCGTGCGCCTCGCGCCGGTCGAAGCCGCCGATGAAGGGCTCGGGTCCGACGAGAGCGGCGCCCGCGAGAAGCACCGGGACCTAACCCTCACCACCGACGCAGCCGGTCGAGCCGGCGTCTGGTTCTTCGCGGGCGGCCTGCCGGGGCACTACGGCGTGATCATCGAGGCCGACGATGCCGCGTTCCTGCCGGTTGCCTACGACGTGCGACCGGACCGTACCCCGCCAACGCCCCAATGCGTCCCCTCACCAACGGGCAAGGGCGGCCGCGTCTGTGCGGTACCAGCCGGTTGGTTCATGATGGGCTGCAGCAGCAAGGCCTCCCGTGTCTGCGGCGAGTACGAAGCTCCCTACCACGCGGTCTTCACCGACGCGTATCAGATCGACGAAACCGAGGTGACCATCGACCAGTACCTGGCCTGCGTGGGGGGGGGCGGCTGCAAGCAGGACCGTCGAGCCGAACGCTATCGTTCCGCCGCCGGCAGCCCGGGCTGGGGCAAGGGCAACCACCCGATCATGAGCATCGACTGGGAGGAGGCCAAGGCCTATTGCGAATGGGCGGGCAAGCGGCTCCCCACCGAGGCGGAGTGGGAGCGCGCGGCCAAGGGCACCGATGATCGCGCCCATCCCTGGGGTGACCAGCCGAGCGATTGCAGCCTGGCGGTGACCAAGGACTGCAAGACCTCCGGCCCGCTGGCGGTCTGTCCAAAGCCCAAGGGCAAGAGCCCCTACGGGCTGTGCGACATGGAGGGCAACGCCCGGGAGTGGGTCTCCGACTGGTACGAGCTCTATCCTGAGGGCCGGCAACGCAACCCGACCGGACCGGACGAAAAGTACAAGCGCAGAGTCATCCGCGGCGCGTCCCATTACGACAGGCCCTTCACCACCACCTTCCGGGAGGGCGAGTACCCCGGCCGCGACTGGCCCCCGATTGGAATTCGCTGCGCCCGCACCGCCGACTAAAACTCGAAGGCGATGGTGGGGAGCGTCCCGGGCTCGAGGTTGATCGTTTGGGTTTTGGTGCCGAATCGATCGTGACGGACGACGAGGGTGTGGGAGCCAAAGCTGCCCACCCGAAAGATGCCGTGGTTCCCTTCGTCGAGCCTGAACTTCATGATGCCGCGGTCCTCGCCGTCGATGGTGACGTAGACATAGGATCGGGAGGCCCGGCGATTGGTGGCCAGGATTTTGAGATAACCGATGAGCTGGCATTGGTGGTCAAAGCGCAGATCGATCTCGAGCTCATCGATGGTGAAGCGGTACTCGGATCCATAGGTGATGTCCGCCACGGCGTTGTCGGGCACCCCGTGTTTCTTGGCCGTGGCCCACAGCTGGTCGAGGGTGCAGGTAGGTGCGGGCAGCAAGGTCGGCAGGATATCCGCCGAGATCGGGACGCTCGCGTACGAGCGGTGCAAGGCCTTGGTCTCGGCTTGGCGAGAGACGCGAAAGGGTTTTTTGATCAGGACATCGATCATGTTGAAACGCACCCGCGCGGGCTCCACTGTCGGCGCCACGATGCCCGAGCCGATGGGTGCCGCTTCCGTGACCGGCGGCGCCTCCGGGGCCACGAGGGGAACGTCGGCCTGGACGAAGCGGTAGGTGACCTCCGGGGCGTAGGTCGCGAGCAGGTTCATGACGCCGTCGGATTTTACCTTGGTCGCGGTCAGCCCATGGAGCTCAGCTCCCGGTCCGGCGATCCGTTGGACGCGAGCGTACTCGGCGACCGGCCGGAAGGTCTCGAGGTGATCCTCGGGGTACTTGGTGGTGCAGGCCGACGCGAGGCACGCGATGATGAGCAATCCGAGCGTTGGTTTCATTCTCAACGTACGTCTACCGACCATTGCTGGATCTCCAAAGACCTCGACGGAGGCACGATGAGGTTGCCGACCCGCGACAGAAAGAAGTCCTTGACCGTATCAAAGTCCTTCGGCCCTTCCCCTGGCAACGGTGCTTCGCGCTCAGCGTCGTCGAAGTAGGTAAGGGCACGCAATAGCAAAGCGTCATTGATGGGTTGCTGATACACCTCGCGGATCGCGCCTAGGCTCTCCGCGATGCCGAGCTGCTGATCTTGCAAGGTGACGTAGAGGTCGAAGAAATCACGGCGCGCGCCGCGGTCGAGGATGGCATGCAGCTTCGTGGCGAGGATTCCCCGCACGCTGAGTCGCCGACCTTCGACGTGCTCGGTGAAGATGTCGAGCATGAACACCGAGACCTTGATCTCGTTCCAGGAGAGATGGGCGGTATCGGCGCTGCGCTCTTGAATGATGACGTCGCCGTTCTTCTGGAGTTCAGCAACTAGGTCATCGAGATCCGTGGCAGCGAGCACGCCGAAGACGACGTCCCGGCTCGGTCGGTAGGGGCTTAGGCAGCGCACCGCCTGACCACCGATGACGAACCAATACGGAAGCGGATCGACGATGCGACTGAGCGCTTCGGGGATGACGCGTTCGGGGGAATAGATCATATGCCGCGCACCCGCGCGATGGACTCGAGTAGACCGCG
>JAUUZB010000964.1 GCA_030590185.1 Deltaproteobacteria bacterium | reverse complement strand
ATCGGGCCGCTGACCCTGTTGACCGACTACATGGGCGCGGTGCTCGGAGAAGCTTATCCGGGGCCGGCGGGTTTCCTCTCGGTCCTCGGTGTCACCTACGCCCTAGCGGTGGTCGTCTTCGCCGGTTTCGTGTTGGCCTCGCGGATCAAGCGTCGTTAGAGCACCGACCCACGCCAACCAACAACCGCCAAGCGGGAGTGGCGTTTCTTGGCGCGCTTGGCCTCTTGGCGGTTCATGATTCGGTCTCGTCGCCCCTGGTGATCGCAATGGCGGCCGCCGCGTAAGAATAAACCGAGATCGCGGTTGAGACCGCTACGATCCAGGAGAGCGCCGGGATGCTCCACTTGCCGAGGCCGAGGCCCCAGAAGACCGGCTGCAGGATCGCCAGGCCGGCCCCGACCCCCTGGACCCAGGCCTTGATCTTACCAGTGAGGCGCGACGACACCGAGCCACCCCGTTGGGTCAGGACGATGCGGCAATAGGAGACAGTGATGTCTCGCAGGGCCATGACCAGCGGCACGAACTGGTGGACCAGGTCGCCCTGGGCGAGCCCCCAATAGACGATCAGGCGCGAGAAACTATCGGAGTAGGGGTCGAGCATGGCCCCCCATTGGCTGACCAAATCGTAACGGCGGGCGAGGAAACCATCGGAGAGATCCGAAGCCTCGATGGCGGCCAGGCAGACCGAGCAGATGATGATGATCGTCGCGGTTTGTTCGTTGAACACCAGGAGCGCGGCGAAGATCATCGCCAGGGGGATGCGGATCACGGTGACGATCTGAACCAGGAGCCAGCCGGACTGTTCGTGAGGGGCGGTGACCTTCTCGGTTGTTGGGGCGTCGGTCATGTCAGCGTTGCGGCTTTCTCGTGGCGGCTGCGGTAGTCGTCCGGTGATCCCCGTGAGGAGGCAAGAGATTGATCGATAGAGATCAGGCTCGGTTCTCGCGTTGTTTACCGCTTCGTCGAGGTAGAAGCCAAGCCGCACCCCAGGTTCAAAGGAGAGCCTGGAATGGCAACGCGGATCGATCTTCACCTCCAGCTCGCGCTCATCGGGATCGGGCTCAGCGGCGAAAGATGCGGCCCATCAGGCCCTTCTTGTTGCCGTTGGGATCGGCGGCGGCTGCGCTGCCCGATCCGTGGTCCTCGGGGGAGACGATCTCGGCCGAGAAGGCACCGCCGAGGGAGACCGAGTCGCCGAAGGCGAGCTTCACCTCCCGGACCTGCCGGGGGCCCTTCTTAGTGATGAAGAAGGTGCCGTTAGTGCTGCCGAGGTCGCGCAGCACCACCGTGGTCGAGCCGGAATCCTCGGTGACGACCCGGATCAGGGCGTGCCGGCTCGAAACGGTCAAGTCGGCGAGCTGCAGGGAATTCTCCTCGGTCCGCCCCACCGTGGTGACGCCGTCCTTCAAGGCATAGGAGGTTACCTGCTTGCCCTTCTCATCCCTCACCACCACGTAGGCGCGCACCGGGCTCTTCTCGTCCCTTTTGGCCCGGCCCCGCGGAGCGTCCGAGCTGGTGTCCAATGTTGGGACCTCGACGTTGGGGTCGGGCGCCAGCTCAGCGATGCCCTGGATGTCGGCCATGGTTCGGATCTGCGTCTCGGCGCGGGGCAGGACAGCGGTGATGTCCTCCTGGAATTCTGTTTCGAAGCTGCGGAAGGTCTCGCTACGCTCGAGCAGGCTGTCGAGGCGGTTGAGGCGATCGCTGAGCTTTTGGATGCGGTCCTCTGGTACCTCGAAGCTCTTCTTGACCGTGTTGACTAGGGCGTGGTGGATGCGCGCCCAGGTGGCATCGTCGGCCCTCACCGTTACCTGGTGGAAGGTGAATGAAAAGGCGTTGCCGAAGTGTTTCAGGACGATGCGGCCCACTGGCTTGGGGATCGGCGCGGCGGCCTCGAGCAGGTCGTGCAAGACCTCGTCGAGCACCGGCGGTCGTTCGGCGTGCGCGGTCGTTTTGGCCTCCTCCGGCACGAACAGCAGCTTGCCGAGCTCCCGCAACCGCCCAAAGGCGGCCAGCACCGCTTCGCTCTCGGGCGAGCCCTCACCGATTTGCTCCTGCACCTGCGTCACGCAGCGCCGACGCAGGATGTCCATGCCTTGGGCGTAGGCGCGGCGGAACAGGCTGGCGACCTCTCGCCGACCCACGGCCCCGTGTCCGAAGCGGTATCCCGCGTTGTCGATGGATGAGGGGTCGAGCTTTTCGAGCGCCGTTTTGATGGACCGGGCGCCGACGAAGGACGCTAGGCCTATACCGATCTCTATCACATTGTCCTCTGGCCCATTTTTATAGCAGATATCTCCGCTCAGGCACGCCGCTGGTGGGGAAAGCTCGATTCTCGGATCCGTCTCAGCCTGGGTTGACCGACCCTTTGGTCGTGCCCTATGCCGGAGTCTCTACCCATCACATCCCAGACCAGGAGGGTCCCCATGCCAGCCGAAACGATCAACTGCCCGATCTGCCAGCAACCGATGCAGAAACAGGACATCCCCCAGGGTGTCGAGATCGACTTCTGCGACGCCCACGGGGTTTGGCTGGACGCCGGCGAGTTCGAGTTGATCGCCAAGGCGGACGAGGCGCGGAGCCAAGCCACCGCGCCCGCCGCGGCCAAACCAACGGGCAGCGGTGGATCCATCGCCGCCACGGTCGGCTCCGTGGTCGCCGGTGCTGGCGTGCGTGCCTTGATCCGATCGTTCTTTGGCCGCCGCTTCTAGAGTCGTCGCCGGGCCGCCCGCATGGGTGCTGCCCTCCTAGGGGCCTAGCGCAACGGAGGACGAGGTGCCGAAGATACTCGTCGTGGACGACGACGGTCACATCCGGGAGGTGGTCCGCTACGCGCTCGAGCAGGCGGGCCACGAGATCGTCGAGGCTGCGGATGGGGCCGAGGCGCTGCGCAAGTGGCAGGTGGACTCCTTCGACCTCGTGGTGCTCGACATCATCATGCCGGAGCAAGACGGGCTCGAGGTCTGCAAGAAGATCCGTGCCGAGGGGACCACGCCGATCATTTTCCTGTCGAGCCGCGACGAAGAGCTCGATCGGATCCTGGGTCTGGAGCTCGGCGCTGACGATTACGTCACCAAGCCGTTT
>JAUUZB010000895.1 GCA_030590185.1 Deltaproteobacteria bacterium | reverse complement strand
TGAACCTCACCTACACCGTGATGTCCAAGCGCAAGCTGTTGCGCCTGGTGGAGGATGGGTTGGTCTCCGGTTGGGACGATCCGCGCATGCCTACCCTCGCCGGCTTGCGGCGTCGGGGCGTGACCCCCGAGGCGATCCGCGCCTTCTGCCGGCGGGTTGGGATCGCCAAGGCCAATTCGATGGTCGACGTGGCGCAGCTCGAGTTCGCGATTCGCGACGACCTCAACACCCGGGCGCCGCGGGTCTTGGCGGTGCTCGATCCCCTCGAGGTGGTGATCGAAAACTACCCCGAGGGCAAAGTGGATGAGCTCGACGCCCCCTCGTGGCCCCACGACGTCCCCAAGGATGGCTCGCGTCCCCTGCCCTTCTCCCGCACCCTGTTCATCGAGCGCGACGACTTCGCCAAGGTACCGCCCAAGGGCTTCCACCGGCTCACCCCGGGTCGCGAGGTGAGGCTGCGTTACGCCTACGTGATCAAGTGCGAGCGGGTGATCGAGAACGACGCCGGCGAGGTAGTGCAGCTGCGGTGCAGCTACGACCCGGACACCCGGGGCGGCAACACGCCGGACGGTCGCAAGATCAAGGGGACCATCCACTGGGTGTCCGCCAAGCACGCCGTCGAAGCCGAGGTGCGGCTCTACGATCGCCTGTTCGAGCTCGAGAATCCCAACGGGGTCGACGATCTGAAGACCGCTCTGAACCCGCGCTCCCTCACCGTGGTCACCGGCGCACGCCTCGAGCCGAGCCTCGCCGAGGCACAGGCCGGCGAGCGCTTCCAGTTCGAGCGCCAGGGCTACTTTAATGTCGACCCGGTGGCCCGCCAGGCCGGCCGGTTGGTCTTCAACCGGACGGTGCCGCTCAAGGATTCCTGGGCCAAGCTCAGCCAACGCGAGAGCCAACCGGCCGCAGGCAGCGCGGCCGAGCCGAAGCCCAAACGCGAGCGCCAGGCGTCACCAACCCCAGCGCCCAAGGCGATTGCCCTCACCCCCGAGGCCACCAAGCTGCGCGACGAGCTCGGTCTCAGCGACGCTGACGCGGCCTTGCTCACCGGTGACGCCGCCCTGCTGGACTTTTTTCGTGCGGCCCTGACCGCCCACCACGAGCCTCGCCTGGTGGCGAACTGGGTGATCAACGAGCTGCTGCGCGAGCTCAAGGATCGCGCCCTGGCCGATCTACCCTTTGGGGGCCAGCAGCTAGGCGAGCTCGTGGCGTTGATCGCCGCGGGCACCATCTCCGGCTCCGCCGCCAAGGAGGTCTTCGCGGAGTTGCTCGCCAAGGGCGGACGTCCCGAGGCGATCGTCACGGCCCGGGGACTCACCCAGGTGAGTGACACGGACGCCCTCGCCGCGGTGATCGACGAAGTGGTCGCGGCCAACCCGGATACGCTCGCCAGGTATCGCGACGGCAACACCAAGACGCTCGGCTTCTTCGTCGGTCAGGTGATGAAGCAGACCAAGGGCAAGGCCAACCCCAAACTGGTCAACGAGCTGTTGCGCAAGAGGCTGGGCTAGGTTTTCCAGGCCCGAATTCCATCCGCGGTATGTAGGATGAGCTGATGAAAGCGAGTGAATGGCGAGCCTAGCGTCGGTCAGCCGACTAGCAACGCACCCGGTCGCCATCCTCGTCACTGAGACGGCCTTCGTCCTGACGGTCTACGGCGCCTATCTCTGGCCGCCGGACGCCTTTGGCATCGTGGACAGCGACGCCTTTTTGGCCTGGCAGCTGGCGGTCAACGATGCCCTCTCGTCGGGCTCAGTGTTGCATTGGAACCCCTATCAATGCGGCGGCATCCCCGGGCTGGCCAACCCGCAGTCGGGGGCGCTCTCACCGCTCAACCTGCTCGCCCTGGTGGCGCCGAATCCCATCCAACAGGCCAAGCTCGAGGTGCTCCTGCACCTGATCGCCTGCGGGGTCGGGTTTCACCTCTGGACCCGTCAGCTCCGGGTGTCGCCGTGGCTCGGGGTCATCGGTTTTTGCATCACGGTGGGCAACGGGCTGGTGGTGTTCCGCATCCTCCACGGCCAGTCGACCTTTTATCCCCTGCTGCTCGCGCCCCTGTTGATCATCTTGGCGTGGCCGCCGTCGGCGGACGAGCAGGCTGGGAGGACCTCGTCCTGGGCCGCTGATTGGCCGTCACCCGGGCGCGTGCTCGGCGGTCTGGCGTTGCTCTGCTTCATCATCTTGGAGGATGGCTTTCAGGTTCTGATCTATCTGTTCGTGGTGCTCGGCGTGCTCTCCTTGGTGGTGGCGGTGGGGCGACGACGGATCTCCCACCTCATATTCGTCGGTCTGTGGCTGTTGCTGCCGGTCGTCCTGTGCGCAGCACGAACCCTGCCGATGGCATTCCTGCTCGCCGCCTTCCCGCGCAGCGTACCGAGTGAGGATTTCCTCACCCTGGGCATGGCATACGATGCGTTGTTTAACCCGGATCAGGTCGGCCTCTACGTCGGTTTCGAGCCCGCGCCGCCGCACCAGAGCTGGGCGGCCTACGGCGCCTTCGTCGGCTTTGGTCCGCTTCTGCTCGCTGGTCTCGCCCTGCGTCCTGGTCGAGGTGAGCGCCGCGACGCGGTCAACGGCCTGGCATGGGCGGTGGTTGTCAGCGCCCTGCTGATGCTCGGCTCCTTCGCGGTCTTTTCGCCCTGGGGGTTGATGCGCCACCTGCCGCTGTTCGGCATGGTGCGCAGCCCGCATCGCTTCGCCGCCGGGGTGACCATCGGGCTGGCGTTGCTGTCCGTGCTCGGGGGCCGAGAGTTGCTCGACTGGGTCGGCGAACGGTGGCCCGGGCGCCGCTGGGCGCGGGGCGGCGCGATGGCGATCACTCTCTTATTGGTTGCGGGGCCGTTGGCCTGGGTCGCCGCGCCGTTGTACGCCCGGTTCGTCACGGCCCATCAACTCCCGTGGGCTGGGATCGATCGCGCCCGTACCTTCAGCCAGCGCCAGGCCAACCCGGGGATGATGTACTCGCTCAACGCCCACAATGTTGGGGTGCTCAACTGCTACCGCGCCCTCGAGCTGCCGAATCATACCGACGCCAGCCTGCCGCCGGCCTTTGTTTCTGACGGCGGGCCCGTCGCGCTGCGGGTGACGGCGAATGGTTTTGGGGTGGAGCTCGACCTCGCCTCGCCGGGCTTGTTGGTCATCAATCAGAACTTTGATCCGGGCTGGGAGGTGGTGGCGGTGGGGCGACGACGGATCTCCCACCTCATATTCGTCGGTCTGTGGCTGCTGCTGCCG
>JAUUZB010000961.1 GCA_030590185.1 Deltaproteobacteria bacterium | reverse complement strand
CTCCTCACCGACGGTATCGTCACCCCAACCGGCGATCCGAGTCGCAGCTCGCTCACCACCCGCCTCGCCCGCCCGGACAGCTCGCTGGTCTATGATCTAGGCCGCGTGGTCCAGGTTCACGCGCTGCTGATTCAGGCCCAGGGAGATGCGACCTTCGAGATCAGCCTCTCCCCCGATGGCCACAGCTATGCATCATTGTGGGAGATGCCGGCCGCGCTCTACGGGCGCATGCACACCCGCCAAGCGACCGGGGTGGTGGGCGAGGGACGCTTCCTGCGCCTGAGCCAACGCGGCGGGCTGGTCGGCAAGACGATCTCCGAGATCCAGGCCTACTGCGTCACCCCAAATCCCTGGCCGCCCGTTCTCGAGGTTCGCGCCGCCGAGACCGAGCTGATGCCGCGCAAACGGTTCAAATTCTGGGGCAAGCTAGGGGTGGGCGCCCTAGCACTGCTGATCTTCGTCTTCATCCTGGTCGCTCCAACCCAAAAGACCCCCGAGGAGAGGCGCCTAGCCTGGCAGCTGGCGGCGGGCAGCGGGGCGGCGTTGATCGCCTTCGTCGCCATTTGGAGCCTCGGCGCCTGGGGACCGTTGATCGCGGCTCCACCCCTGGGGCTGTGGGCGTACCTGTTGTGGCGACGCAAGCGTGGCGAGGCGCGCCAAACCCTCATCGAACGCGGCGCGCTGGTGATCGTCATCGCCGCGAGCGCGGTGGCCTATGTCAACTTCGGCACCTTCCACGGCGACACCGGCCTCCACCTCTGGGACGCCTATCACTACGTCCTGGGCGCGAAGTACTTCCCGGAGAACGGCTACACGGGTTTGTACCACTGCACCCTCCTCGCCGAGGCGGATAACGGTCGCGGCGACGAGATGTCACAGCGCAAGGTGCGCGACCTCCAGAACAACATCATACGGCCCGCGGCGGAGATGATCGCCGAGTCCCACCCATGCCGGGCCGCCTTCAGCGACGAACGCTGGCAGGCCTTTCGTCACGACGTGGCACGCTTCCGCCGCGGCACGGAGACCCAACGCTGGGCCAACATGCTCGGTGACCACGGCTTCAACGCCTCGCCTGTATGGCTCACTGTGGGACACACGATCGCCAACTGGGGTTGGCGGGGCGAAATCGGCCCGTCCGGGCTCGACCGACCGGACGCCCTGAGACACCTGCCGCGGGACGAGCGCCAGCGGCTGGGCGCCGAGCTCAGAGCCGATCGGGAGCAATTCCGAAGTCGCCTGGTTCGGCTCGCGCTGATCGACGGCCTCCTCTGGGTCGGCTGCTTCGCCTTGCTGCTGTGGGCCTTCGGTTTGCGAGCCTGTGCCCTGGCGATGGTGGTGTGGGGCACTGGCCAACCCTGGGCCTACGATTGGACCGGCGGCTCCTTTGGCCGCGTGCCGTGGTTGTTCATGGCGGTCGCTGGCATCGCCCTGATGAAGAAGGGCTGGACGACCCTAGGGGGCTATGCCGTGACCTGGTCCCTGCTGCTTCGGGTCTTCCCCGGGGCGCTGGCGGGTGGCCTGTTGCTCGGGGGTCTGTGGGAGCTGATCAGGCGACGCCGGGTCAGCCGCCCCCACCGCCGCCTCTTGATCGGCGCCGGGATAGGGCTCGCGACCCTGATACCGCTGAGCATCCCGGTGGCGGGCGGCGCTGACACCTACGCGGCGTTCATCAACAACTCCATGAAACACCGCGCCACACCGCTCACCAACCACGTCGGTCTCGACACCATCCTCAGCTGGCACCCGACCTCCGGCGCCCGGTTCACCAAGGATACCGATCTCGACGATCACTTCGCGCTATGGAAAGAAAAACGCCGGGAGACGCTCGGCAGCCGCTGGCCCCTGCGCTGGTTGCTGATCGCGGGCCTGTTCCTGTTGGTGGGGTTGGTGGCGGTGCGGGTCGAGGCCTGGGAGGCAACCGCCATCAGCAGCCTGTTGATCTTCGGCCTATTCGAGCTCACCAGCTACTACTACGCCTTCTTGATCCTGATGGCGCCGGTGGCGCTGCGCGCCCTGCGTTACGTGGTGCCGTACATCTGGTTGGCGATCATCGGCCAGGGGGTGGCCTCCTCCCTCGGCTGGCACGATGAGGCGAGCGTCGTGCAGTCGCTATTGATCCTCGCCTTCTATCTCTACGTGCTAATCGACATTCTCATTCGCGACCGCCGATCTGTTGTTGACTCGTGCTGATCAGCTCGGCGACGCGATCCTTGACAAAGGGCAGCCGCCGCATGGCGCTGCGATTGGCGCGGAAGCGAGCGGTGAAATAGCTCTCCACCGCCGTCGCAATGGCGGCGCGATCCGCTAGCTGATCCGGCTCGAGGTCCCCGACGATCCGCTCGATGTGCTCAGCCACGAGCCTGAGCTCCCCGGCACTGAAACCACCGACCGGCTCTTTGACCTTGCGCTCGATGCCGTCGCTACCACCCTCGAGGTAGGTCTCGCCGGCCCACGCAGCGGCGGCGTCAAAGAGGAGCGCTGCCAGATGGTCGTCGGTGGTCTTAGCCTCCCGGCCGTCGACAAAACCGTTGTCGCCCTTGGGGCTGCCGTAGGGATTGGCCTTGAGGTTCCAGGCGACCTTTTTGATGTCGGGGTTGGCGTGATCCGTGGCGAGCAGGGTATCCACCGCTTGCCAGATCATCCCGGGCACGGTCGTAGGCGTGCTGCTGCCGACACCTACCTCGGCCCGGCTGGCGCGCAGGTCGGCGCCATGGGCCGCGTCGCCCACCGGTTGGCTGGCCGCCAGGATCAACTCCCGGAGCTGATCGACGTATTGCCCCTTGGGCACGAACCTCGAGGGATAGACCTCGGCATAATAACCAAGGATTTGAGCCTCCACATCGCTGGGGTCTAGCGTCGCGGGCAGGGCGCCGTCGCCACTGTCGAAACGGGTGAGGATTTCTTGGATGTGTCGGCCCAGCAGCCGGAGCTGATCGCGCTCCACGCCTAGGGCGGGTGGCATCACCTCGGGCTCGAAACCGCCCGGGATGCCGCCGACCATCACCGTGCGCCCATAGAAGCTCTGGCTGGCGCGGTAGAGTTGCTGGGTGAATGGGTCGCTGACCACCTCGACCTCTTTGGTGTCGAT
>JAUUZB010000466.1 GCA_030590185.1 Deltaproteobacteria bacterium | reverse complement strand
CGGTGATCTCCGGCAAGGTCAGGTGGTACTTGAGGAGCTTCTCGGGGTCGACCACGACGTGGACTTGCCGCACCAGGCCACCGAAGCTGTTGACCTCGTTGACGCCAGCAACCATGCGCAGGCGTGGCGCCACCAACCAATCCTGCATGGTGCGCAGCTCGGTCTCGTCGTGGCGATCACTCTCCAGGGTGTACTGGAACACCTCGCCCAGGCCCGTGCTGATCGGTCCCATCTCCGGTTCCACCCCGGCCGGCAGCTGCTCGGCCGCCATTTGCAGACGCTCGAAGACGAGCTGCCGGGCCATGTAGGTGTCAACCGAGTCGTCGAAGACCACGTTGACCTGTGACAGGCCGGTCTTCGATAGGGAACGCACCTGCGCGACATCGGGTAAGCCGCCCATGACCCACTCGATTGGGAAGGTGACCTGCTGTTCCACGTCCAGGGGTCCCAGTCCCGGGGCCTCGGTGAGGATCATCACCTGTTGATTGCTCACGTCCGGGAAGGCGTCGATGGGCAAGCGGCTCCAGGAGATGATGCCAATCGAGACCAAGAGCAGCGCGCCGCTACCCACCAGCGTGCGGCGGCGCAGCAGGGTCTCGAACCAAGAGGGCCGTGACTCGTGGTCAGTCCGCACAGCCAGCTCCCATCTTCGAGCGCAGCACGTCTGACTTCATGAGGAAGGCGCCATCCGCGACGATGGTCTCGTCCCCGGTGAGGCCGGCCCTGACCTCGACACGCTCACCAAAGACGCGCCCACGGGTCACCGGCCGACGCACGTAATAATCCCCGCGGTAGTGAACGAAAATGAAATCGCGACCCGCGTCTTCGAGCACGGCGCAACGCGGAACCGTGAGGCTCTCGTCTTCGCCGGGAAGGAAGACATTGACGCTGGCAAACATCCCGGCGAGGAGATCGCCCTCGTCGTTGGGAACCGCCACGCGGATCTTGACTGTGCGCGAGCTCTTGCTCATGGCCGGGCTGATGAAGTCCACGACGCCGGCAAACTCGCGCCCGGGAAACGCCTTGACCGTGACGGAGGCCTGGAGGGGCTGGCGCTTTTGTTCGCGGGAGACGAGGGCGATATCCCGTTCGTAGAGGTCCGCCCACACCCACACGGCGGAGTTGTCCCCAACCGTCGCGAGCGACTCCTCGGATCTCGCCACCTCACCGGCAACGGCATCGATCTCGAGCACGGTGCCATCAACCGGGGCGCGCAGTACCAGCCGTCCGGTGGCGCCACCTCGGGTGAGCGACTTGGCGGAGCTCTCACTCATTCCCAGCCGTACCAAGGTGCCCAGCGCGGTGTCGGCCCGGATCCTGGCGACCTCGAGGTCCTGCTCCGCCTCCAACAGGCCTTTCTCGGAGGAGATCCCTTCCTTGCGCAGGTCGGCCTTGCGCTTCCTGTTGCGCTCGGCCAGCTCGAGCATCCCGCGGGCCTCGAGGTAGGCAGCCTGCGCCTCGCCGACCGTCACCGACTCGATCTCGAGGAGTCGACTATAGCGCTTGACCTGATCGCCCAGGTTGACGTGGACCTCGCGAATGATCCCGCCGGCCTGGGTGCTGACCCGAGCTACCCGGCGTTGGTCGAATTGGACTTCGCCGGTGAGTTGCAGCGGCACGCCGATCGCTTGGCGTTTCGGAACCGCCGTGGTCATCAAACCACCCGTGAAGAGATCCTGCGTGGCTTTGACGACGCCGACCTCGTACCGACATTCATCACAGGTGTGCGTCTCGATGCTGTGCTCGCAGGAATCAGTAAAGAGCTCATCGACCGGGCGGTCTAGGTCGGATCCTTCGTCTTCCCCATGCTCGGCGTGACCGCCGTGGGAGCCATGACCCGCCTCGTCGGTCTCCTGTTCTGGGTGATGCGTCTCTTGGTGGTCCCCTTCGTGGGTAGCGGATTCACATCCGAAGGTAGCGAGGGTGATCGTTACCGCTAGAACAACAGTTGAATTCGTCATTGTGTTTTCTCCTCTCGGTCGCAGGCGCCGTGGTGCTCGTCGTCCCACACTTCGGCTCCGAGCAATTCTTCGAGTTGGGCGATCGCAGAAAAATAGTCTTCGTAGGCTGCTAAGGCATCGCGTTCGATCTCCAGAAAACGGCCGCGAGCCACCATCACCTGCAGCAGATCGATTTCCCCCAGCTCAAAGGCTCGTTCGAGCAAGCTGAGATTCCCCGCAAAGGCCGGGATGATCTCACTGCCAAACGCCTCGATGCGTTGTGCCGCCACCTCAACCACGGCCCGCGCTTCGACCAGCCGAACCGCGATGAGGGCGAGGGCGGCATCCTGCTCCGCACGGGCGACGGTGAGTCCGGCGCTGGCCCTGGCCCGCTCACCTTGATTGCGATTCCACAGGGGAAGCGGCAAGCCGAGGGTCACCATACCAATGTGAACGCCCTGCGCCGCGCCTGGATCTCGCTCGTGTGCATAGGCGAGGCCAAGAGAGGGGCTCGGCCATGCCTCACGGTCCGTCAGGGTTACCCGAGCCTGTGCTGCCGTGACCTCACCCTTGCCTACCTCGAGCTGCCGGTTGTGTTGGCTGGCCTCCGTCATCAAGTGAGCCAGAGGGGGCGCGCGACGCGGCTCATCCAGATGCCCCGCCACATCCGGGGGGCTATCCGCCGGCCAGCCGGCCACCTCGGCGAGTCGAAGTCGCGCCAGATGCGCCGCACCGTCCGCCGCTACCCGCGCCTGCCGCGCCTGGGCGAGCTCCCCCTTGGCGAGACGCACCTGGACTTGAGAAACCTCTCCGGCCTCCAAACGTCGCATCGTGATCTGCTCGAGGCGAGTGGCGAACTCCAAGACCCGCGCCGCGGCCGCCGCCCTCTCCCGGGCCAGCAGGGCGTTGTGGAATGCCTCGTGCACCAGGCGATGCACCCGCCATTTGGCATCTTCCAAGCGCAGCCTGGCCACGTCGATCTCGCTGTTGGCTGCGTCGATGCGCAGGCCGCGCTGGCCAGCGATCTCGATCGACTGCACTAGGGAAACCTCGATCTCGAGCCCCAAGCTGGTCGGCCCGAACTTGGGTCCGGCCCCTATCTCGATCTCAGGGTTGTCCGGCAAGAGCACCGAAGCAGCCGTGACCTCCGCCTCGCTGAGCTGCGACCGCGCCCTGGCGACCGCGAGCAGCGGCGAGTGGCGATCCGCATAGTCGAGAATGGTGTGGAGGGAGACCTCATTCGGCTGCTCGGCGTCCGCACGTGGCGGACCAGCGGCCCCGAGGGAGGCGATAGCTAGAAGCGACGCACAAACCGTGCGCGGCGATGGCGACATGACTTCACTCTTCTCTTCTCTGGGGAGAACGTCGCGCCCGGGTCACCTGAAACGATCGGTTTCAGGCAAGCACCGGACGCACCAATCCAATGATGGAAGAAGAGCTACGCTATGGGGGGGCGAAAGACACCGCTCAGGTAGCCGTCGGCGGACAGATCATCGACCGCGGGGGGCAAGACCTGGCTCACCACCGGGGTGTTGGACACGCCGGTGATCAACTCGACGAAGGTAAAGGACGGAGACTGGCAGCAGGAACAGACGTGCGAGGTCCCGGTGCAGCCGTGCTCGGCTCCGTGGCGGTCGTGGTCAGGATCATCGTAGGCGTGGGCGCCGTGTCCGTGCTGCGCCAGGTGGATCACGTTCTCGATGATCTCGCCGGAGCTGGGGATCATACAGTAGACCGTCAGGACGGCGATGAAGGGGCGCAGCCAACGCATGGGTTGATTAGGATAACCAGAATAGAGCCGGTCGTCCAGTCGCTCCGAGGTGGCCATTGTCCGCTCTGCACGGGGGGGCTATCATGGCCCCGTCGCACTACCGATAGAATGAACCGCCGCCCGTCGTCCGAGAGCGAGAGTTGAGGGCTGTTTCTTCGTCCCATCGCTCACATGGCAAAGCCCAACCCCATCAATGAGCTGTCCGGGGCGATCTCCGCGGCGATCATCACTCTCCCCACGGCCATCGGCTATGGTGTCCTGGCCTACGCTGCCCTGGGCCCCGAGTTCGCTGCGCCAGCGGCGTTGACCGGGATCTTTGGCGCCGTGTTCTCCGGCTTCTTTGCCGCCTGGCTCGGCGGCACCCCCACGCAAATCAGCGGCCCCAAGGCCGCCCTGGCCCTGATCATCGCCGCCACCGTGGGCGGGGTGGTGAGCACCGTCGAGGGCGGGCTCTCACCTGCCCACCTGCAGATCACCGTGGTCGGCGTCGTCGCCGTCAGTGTCCTGCTCGCTGGCCTCCTGCAAATTTCGCTGGCCAGCTTGAGGCTCGGGGACATCGTGAAGTTTGTGCCACACGCCGTGGTGGCCGGGTTCATGAACGGCATCGCCCTGTTGCTGATCATCAAGCAGCTGCGACCACTGGTCGGTGTCAGCACCAGCGTGCCACTCGTCGAGTTGTTCCTCCGACCGACGCTGGTCGAGCCCCTCGCCGCCATCGTCGGGGTCGTGACCGTCGGAGTGGCGTTGCTTGGCAAGCGGCTCACCAAGAGGGTCCCGTCCATGGTCCTCGCCATGGCCGCGGGTTGCGCCTCCTACTACCTGCTGCGCCTGGTCGCCGGACCGAACGCCATCGGTCCGGTGATCGGCGACATCTCCGGCGGCCTGCCCATGCCGTTTGCCATCCCCAATTTCGTGGGTCTGTGGTCCGAGGTGAACGTGCTCTCCCTCGTACCGCACATCCTGGTGCTCGGCCTGATGCTCGGCCTGCTCAGCGGGTTGGAGTCACTCCTGGCATCGGTCGCCGCCGACGGTCTCACCGGTACGCGGCATGACAACAACCGCGAGCTCCTCGG
>JAUUZB010001032.1 GCA_030590185.1 Deltaproteobacteria bacterium | reverse complement strand
GACACCGGCGTGCAAAACCTCGCCGCGGATCCCAACCGTCAGCACCTTGACCGGAATATTCACCCCCGCCTGCTCGAGCGCACTGAGGACCACGGACACGATGCCGGTGCAGCAAGGAACCTCCATCTTGGCCACGGTGATGCTCTTGACCGAGTTGTTGCCGAACACGATGGCGAGCTTCTTCACGTAGGGCTCGACGTCGTCGAGCTTGGGGCAGGCGATGGCGAGAGTCTTGCCGGCGAGCATGCTGTCGTGGAAATCCGGCACGGTTACCGGCACGCAGTCGGCGGCGATCAAGACGTCCGCGTCCTCCCAAATCCCCCCCACCGGCGGCAACAGGGTTAGCTGAACCGGCCACTGTTGCAGACGCGAGGGGCGCGGGCTGGTCTCCGGGTTGGCGTCCGCGGGGCGCTCCTCGGAGATGTCGCTCTGGATCTGTCGCAACATCGAGCCGGGGCAGCCACCGCTCGGGGGGCCACCAACGGCCGTGCCGGCGAGAAGGGGAGCGCGACCGGGATCACCACCGGGGCCATGGTGGGCGCCGGGGCCGGAGTGACCCTGCGCTACCCGATACTCGATCCGTGGCTCATTGATGGCCGCGGGTTTCTCACCCTGCGTGTCGAGGTGCGCCTCCACCGCGGCCTCATCAAAGGCATCGGCCGGGCGCTCCTCGATGATGATCGCGTCCTGCGGGCAGGTGCCGAGACAGTTGCCAAAACCATCGCAGAGGTTGTCGGCGATCAACTTGGCCTTGCCGTCGATGATCTGGATGGCGCCCTCGGCGCAGGAGGGGATGCACTCCGCGCAGCCATCGCACTTGTCTTCGTCGATGCGGACGATCTGACGGGTGGTGGGGGCCATGGATGATTCTCCTGGTTGAGCCGGCCTCGTGATGGCCAACCTGCAAGCTAAGCATGGCTCAGGCCAACGCAACCAGCCTTGACCTGGGTCAACTCGGGAAAAGAGAAAGAGCTCCCGCCGAGCCGTGGGGAACCCGGGGCAGGCGCAACCAGCCATGACCTGAGCCAACTCGGGAGAAGAGAAAGAGCTCTAGCTGAGCCAGGGGGAACCCGGGACAGACGGGCCGGCCGGCTCAACCCTCGTCGGCGAGCACCTTGAGGGCCTCGGCGTTGAGGATGGTGATCTGAGATCCCTCGACTCGAATCAAGCCCGCGCTACGTAGCTTGCGAAAGGCGCGGCTCAGGGTCTCGGCCACGGTGCCGATCTGGGCGGCGAGCTGACGCTTGGATTGGGAGAGCTCAAAGGTCGGGCCGTGGGCCTCACTGGCCATCTCGAGCAAGACGTCGGCGAGTCGCGCCGGGACCTCCTTGAGGGAGAGCTGCTCGATCAGGCGAGCGAACTCTCGCAGCTTGCGCGACAGACCGCCGAGCATCCCCAGGGCGAGCTCAGGGTTGTTGGCCACGGCTTGGCGTAGGGTGTCGCGATCGATCGGCACGACGACGCTGGGCTCCAGGGCCTCGGCAAAGGCCGGATAGTTGCCGCCGGTCAACACCGCGGCTTCGCCAAAGGTCGAACCCGGACCGTAGTGGTGCAGAATCTGCTCGTCCCCGCGGGCCGAAAGCTTGAACACCTTCACCCGCCCCGAGAGCAGGACATAAAAGGCCGTGGCCCGTTGCTCGGCCGCGAACAAACGAGCCCCGACAGTCGCCTTCACCTTGCGGCAACGCCCGAGGAGATCCTCGAGGGCCGAGTCGGACAAGGCAGAGAAGATCGGCGCCAAGCGCAGGGCCTGGCGTTCCTGCTGGGAAAATTTCTCGGCCACGGGGCCACCAGAATCTAGGCCGGACGCAAAATCAACCACACACGCAAGAAAACAGGCCGCGATTCCGAGCTGCCGCAGCCCGCCCCAAAAAACGCGAGCGAATAAAAGAGCTTGCAACAGGTTGCGGATGAATGTTGCGCAACGGTTGCGCAACACGCCGCAACATGTTGAAATAGCTAGGCCTTTTGCCTGTTTTGCCTTGACCGCCCGCTCCGTTGTGGCGTAGTAAAATCCATAGATAGCGTTATCTCTATGTCTCGACCCTCAACTACCGGCAAACGCCTCGCCAGCGATCCCCCCCGCGCCGCCCATGCCGCTGAGATCCTCAAGGCCCTCGGCCACCCGCTGCGCCTGCGCATCATCGCCACCCTGTGCCAGGGGGAGAAACACGTCAGCCGGCTCGCCGAGCGCCTCGCGGCCCCCCAGGCGATCATCTCGCAACAGTTACGCATCCTGAGAATGAACGGCCTGGTGAGCGCCACCCGCAGCCGCGGGCATGCCCACTACAGCATCTCGCAGCCGGGTCTCTACAAGCTGGTGCAGTGCCTCGACGGCTGCTGCCAAGAACGCCTGGACGACCAAGGAGTGTGAACCGATGAGCGTCACCCGTCGTACATTTATCAAGATCGGCGCCGCCGGCGCAGGCGCCACCGCCGTCTCCGGCCTCACCACGCGCTGGTGGGGCGCCGACGGCGATCCAGTCGGCAACCCGGGCACCGACGGCGAGCGTATCGTCCCGACCTTCTGTGAGCTGTGCTTCTGGAAGTGTGGCGTTTTGGCACACGTCAAGGACGGGCGGGTCACCAAGCTCGAGGGCAACCCGGATCATCCCCTCTCCCGGGGCAAGCTCTGCCCCCGCGGCACCGGCGGCACGGGTCTGCTCTACGATCCCGACCGGCTCAAGACGCCGTTGATCCGGGTCAATAAGCGCGGCGAGCAGACCTTTGAGCCGATCTCCTGGGACAAAGCCCTCGACGAGGTCGCTGACCGGCTGCTCAAGTTCCGCGACAAGCACGGCCCGGAGGCGCTGGCCCTGTTCACCCATGGCTACGGCGGCAGCTGGTTCAAACATCTGATGAAGTCCTACGGCTCGCCGAACATCGCGGCG
>JAUUZB010000004.1 GCA_030590185.1 Deltaproteobacteria bacterium | reverse complement strand
TGGATTCGCTCAGGACGAACGGGGCAATTGGATTCGCTCAGGACGAACGGGGCAATTGGATTCGCTCAGGACGAACGGGGCAATTGGATTCGCTCAGGACGAACGGGGCAATTGGATTCGCTCAGGGCGAACGGGTGCTGTAGATCAATGTGCCTCGGTCGAGGTCCTAGGGCCCGTCGACGATCCGTCGCTCGCCGTTGGCGCCGATCAGATCGAACATGCCACCGCCGGTGCGTAACTGGCGCGCCAACTCAAACCGGCTCGGGGCTGGCTGGGTCGAGGCCAATTGTACGCAATCGCCGGGGCGAAACGGGGACGGGGCGTCCTCGCCAAAACAGGCGGCGTTCGTCGTGGTGAGGTGGCGCTTGGCCGCGGCCAGGTCGATGTCGGGCTCTAGGTATTGCAGGTGGGTCCAGAGGAGCTGGTCCTGTTCGAGGGGGCCAGCGCTCATTACTCGCTCGCGGAGGGTTCGGCCGGCCTCGTCGGTGGCCGACAACAACACGGCGGGGCTGGCCCGGAGATCGAAGCTCGGGCGCTCGACCGGCACGAAACAACTCGGGCAATGGCTGATCAGGAGGCGGGTGATCTCCTGGACCGCGTCGCGGAGCTCCGGCCGGCGGTCATAGTCCGGCTTCTCAGCGAAGGGATCGATCGGTCGCTCGATCTCCAACTCCGCGATGTGCTCACCCATGGCGTCGCGCAGGAGCAGAGAGACGCCCACGTCGGCGCTGCCGTGGAACCCCATCCCGGACTCATCTCCCTTGCTCGTCTCTGCCTGGCTCGACGACTCACGCATGAACACCGAGGAGGTGAGCAAAGCGAAACGATGCGGATCGAGCCCCAGCCGTTTGGCCCGCACCACCAGATCGGTGGCGGTCAACGGTCCAGGGTTGTCGAGGCCACGCCGGTGCAGGATGCGGAACTCGCTGGGAGCGAGCACCTCCCATTTGGACGAGCGCCAGAGAGCCTCCAGGATGTCCTCGGTGCGCTTGGCCGCTTCGAAGTCGGGGGAGCCCCGGGGCATCTCGAGGGCTGCGACCGCCAAGGCCAGGAAAGGTTGCGCCGGTGGCGTGATGCGCGGTGCGCCGTTCGGTGTGCCGCTCGGTGCGCTGCAGGCGCTGAGCGTGGCGCACACCAACAGCGGGCCGGCCGACACCCAGAAGGGTCGGCCGAGGTACGACGCGAGCCTACATGACATCCGGGTCACGCCCGGTCGAGTGTGCTCCATGACAATCCCCTGGCAGGCCTAGTTTTCGATGTTTACACTAAATACATGAAGCATAGGAGCATCAAAATAGCCGTCGTCGCGATCGGCTTGATGTTGGGGGGAGCTGCTGACGCTGATTCCGAAAACAAAAGCACCAAGCGTCAACGCGTCGACGTCGCCGGTGTGCTCGCGGCTGGGGAAGGACAATACGTCGTAGTCCTGCGCACCCAGGGTGAACCGATGCGCTACCTGCCGATCTGGATCGGTGAGATCGAAGCCCTCAACATTCGTCTGCGTCTCCAACGGCAAACACCACCCCGCCCTCTGACCCTCAACCTGCTCGAGTCCGTGATCACCAGCAGCAAGATCGAGGTCACCGAAATCGCGATCGACGATCTGCAAGGCGGCGTGTTCCTAGGCACCATCGGGCTGCGCCAGAATGGTAGGAACTGGCGAATCGACGCCCGTCCGTCCGACGCCATCGGACTCGCGGTCGGCAACGGTGCACCGATCTGGGTTAGCCAGAAGGTGATCCGCGACGCCGCGGTCGACCCGGCCGACCTCGAGGAGGACTCGCCCGAGCCGAAGGCGGAGCCTGGGAAGCGGGCGGCGCCCGACTACCAGGAGACCCTCTAAACTCCCCGGGGCAGCGGCGTTCAGCCGATGATGAACAGCGCCACGTGCGACGAGATACCGAGCAGGACAAACAGCAGCCCGTAGATGAGGAACGCGGCCACCGCGACGCTGCCCAGCAGCGGCATCAGCACCTTGCGCCGGACCCCGGCGGCCACCAGGCCCTGCCGCACCAAGAACAAAGAGAACAGGGCCGCCAGCCCCACCAATAGGCGCGACCAGAGGAAGAGCACGGCCGGCTCTTCGGGGACGAGGTAGAGCAGACCGGCGATCCAGAAAGGCGTGGAGGCGTAGGTGGTCAGGACGAAGGCCTGGCGGTCATCGACAACGGTGTGGAACTGGCGGGCGAGGGCGGGCAACACCAGGGCCACCCCCAGCCAGGTTCCGATCTGGAGGGCATAGGAGCCGAGGCCGACCACCACACCGGCGAGTGGGCTGCCGGCAAACAGGGAGCGGATCCCCACCGCCAGCGGGCGGATCGCGGCCAGGGGTGTTACCCGCGTCAGGAACAGTGATTGCGCCGCCGCCGGGTCGGCCAGGCGGGTAGTGAAGAATCGCTTCGGACTGAGCAGCAATGCCTTGAGCTCATGGAACGCCGCGGTCGGCGCCGCAGTGGGCGCCGCGGCGGGCGCGGGGGCGGAGGAGCCAGCGCCCTGGGCCGATGTCTCGGGCGCGCTAATCGTTGAGCTCGTGGAAACTGAGGGTCAGGAGAATGAGGGACACGGGCATCGCCACCACTACACCGACGATCACCACGCTGCCGATGGAGGTCAGGGCGAGGGCGGTGAGCAGGACCAAGAGCACCGAGCCAATCTGGCGTCGCCCCAGGGCCCAGGAAGCGCGCAGGGCCTCGATGGCGGAGGCGTCGCGCAACGCCACGAAGTGAAGGGCAAAGCTCCACATCACGCCGATGACCACCCCGGGGATGATCAACGCGATGGTGCCGAGGGTGACGCTGACACCGATCATCAGCCCGGTGAGCAGGGCGGGGCCGAGGGCAGGCAGGCCGTCGAGGATCCGACCGGGCTCGATCGTCTCCCCACGCCGGTGGGCCTCGGTCATGCGGATGAAGCCAACCAGGAGCGGCGCCAACAGCACACCCAGGCTCAGGGCGCCGGCCCCGATCAGGATCAGCGCCGCGAGCAGGTAGGTCGTTGGCTGGGCACGAAACAGCGCCCAGGCCTCGCCCAGCAGCGCCCGGATATCCAGGTCGGCGAGCGCCTCGTCTGCCTTGCCCGGCTCGTCTATCGAGCCGTCGAGCGTCGCTTCGGTTTTTGCCGAACTCACGTGAACCCCTCGTTCGAGATGACGCCCCATTCAAGCCACGCCGAACCCAAAAGGTCAATCGGACGTATTGCACCGAACCACGTACCGTTGATAATTCAGCGGTGATGACGCGCCTCGGCATCGGTCACCGTCCATGGGGAATATCGTGAGAACAAAAATCGTCCTCTTCTTGTTGTCGCTGGTCGTCCCCTGCGTCGGCTGTTCGAGCGCCATCTTCGGTGATGGATCGCTCTACGTTTGGAATGGCTCCGAGGGCAGCGTGGAGTTCCTGGTCCACGGTCGCAGTACGGCGGAGGTGACGCTCGAGTTTGAGCGCGGCAAGCTCCTCGATGAGGTGGTGGCCGGCGACTACACGATCAGCGCCATCCAGAATGGCAAGGCGTTGCAGCCGGTCGCGATCAAGATCGTCAAGGAACGCATGACCGTCTACAACTTCGCCCAGAGCGGCTGCTTCGCGCGCGCCGACGTCTCCGGCATGTACAAGCGGGGCAAGGAGCGGGTTAGGGTGCTCGAGGTCTACCAGGGCATGGAGGTGATCGAGCTCCAGGACCCGATTCCAGTCAAGCCGGGCGAGCGACTGCCATCTGAGGCGCCGCGCCTCAGCCGCGAGATGGTGTACCAGCGGTTCGTGGTCGTGCCCTGCAATCTGATCGAAAACAAGGACCGCGAGGTCAAGGTCGCGGAGCACGTGCGCCGTCTACGTTAGCCAAGAAGGGGTGCAGCCGTGCCAGAGACCAGCGCCAACCCGTCGCCCCAGTGGGGCATCCAGAGCAGCATCGGCAATCTCGGTCAGGGTGAGAAGGGCAGAGACAAAGTAATTGTCACCGTTGCCCTCACCGGGGTGCTCGCCACCCGCAAGCAATGCCCGGCCATTCCCTACACCCCGGCTGAGATCGCCGACGAGGCCAAGCGTGCCTACGACGCCGGCGCCACGGTGGCCCACATCCACGCCCGGGACGACAACGGCGGGCCCTCCTTCGAGGCCTCCGTGTTCGCGGCGATCCGCGACGAGGTGCGAGCCCGTTGCCCGATCATCCTGAACTTTTCCACCGGCAACATCGGTGATGATACCGGGCCCCAGGAGCAGACCATCCGCGAGGTCCAGCCGGAGATCGCGGCGCTCAACATGGGCACCATGAACTACGCGAAGTACTCCGCCAAGCGTAAGGAGCTCGTCTTCGACATGGTCTTCCCGAACCCCTTCGCCAAGATCAAGCGCCTGCTCGGCGCGATGAACGAGGCTGGGGTCAAACCGGAGCTGGAGTGCTTCGACACCGGGCACACCGGATCGATCTGGCCGTTGCTCGACATGGGTCTGTTGCAGCGCCCGATGCAGTTCTCCTTCATCCTCGGTGTACTCGGTGGCATCCCCGCCGGGGTCGATTCCCTGTTGATGCAAGCCCGGCAGGTCCCAGAGGACTCCACCTGGGAAGTGATCGGCATCGGGCGTGGGCAGTGGCGGCTGATAGGGACCGCCCTGGTGATGGGCGGCAACATCCGGGTCGGGCTCGAGGACAACTTCTATCTGCCGAACGGCGAGATGGCGGGCTCCAACGGAGACCTGGTCGCCAAGGCCGTGCAGATGACCCGAGACATCGGCCGCGAGCCGGCCACGATTGAAGAGGCGCGTCAGATCCTGAGCCTGCCATGATCCAGAAGCTGCTGATCGCCAACCGCGGCGAGGTCGCGATGCGGGTGATCCGCACCGCCAAGCAGATGGGGATCGGCACGGTGGCGGTTCATTCGGAGGTGGACGCCCGGGCCCTGCACGTGCAAGCGGCGGACGAACGCGTCGACGTTGGTCCCCCCGCTCATCAAGGTAAGTACCTCAAGGTCGATCAAATCATGCAGGCGGCCCGGGATACCGGCGCCGACGCCATTCACCCGGGGTACGGTTTCCTGTCGGAGAACGCCGCCCTGGCGCGGGCCTGTCGCGAGGCCGGCCTGATCTTCATTGGTCCCAACACCGCGGCCATCGCTGCCCTGGGTCAGAAGGTGGGCGCCCGCGCCGTGGTCGCCGAGACCCGCGTGCCGGTGGTGCCGGGCTCCGGCGCGCTCGCTGACGTCGAGGTGGCGGTGACCGAGGCGCGGCGTCTCGGTTATCCGGTGCTCCTCAAGGCCTCGGCCGGGGGCAGCGGGGTGGGGATGGAGCGGGTCGACAATGAGGCGGAGCTGCGCCAGCGTTTCGAGCCCGCCCGGGCCACCGCCGCGGCCCGCTTCGCATCCGACACCATCTATATCGAGCGTTTCCTGGACCAGCCACGGCACGTGGAGGTGCAGATCGCCGCCGATCGCCACGGCAACGTCGTTCAGATCGGTGAGCGGGACTGCACCATCCAACGCCGCCACCAGAAGCTCCTCGAGGAGAGCCCGAGTCCGTCCATTGATCAGGAGCTGCGCGAACAGATGCAAGCGGCGGCGGTGACCATCGCGCGTCACGTCGGCTTCGACTCGGTCGGCACCGTGGAGATGTTGGTCAGTGGTGGGCAGGCCTATTTCCTCGAGATGAACACCCGCCTCCAGATCGGGCATCCGGTCACCGAGGTGGTCAGTGGTCTCGACCTCGTCGAGTGGCAGCTTCGCCTCGCCATGGGCGAGGAGCTCCCGGCCAAGCAGGAGGAGATCCACCTCGAGGGGCACGCCATCCTCTGCCGCATTTACGCCGAGGATCCCGCCCAAGGTTTCGCGCCGTCACCGGGTCGGCTCACCCGGTTCGCGGTCCCCACCGGGCCCTGGGTGCGCAATGACATCGGCGTCCTCGAGGGCGACCCCGTGGCGCCCTTCTACGACCCCATGATCGCCAAGCTGATCGTGCACGGCCCCGATCGTCAAACCACCATCGAGCGGCTGCGCGCCGCCCTCTCCGGTTACCTAATCGAAGGGGTGGTCACGAACCTCGAGCTCCACCAGCAGATCATCGCGGACGAGACCTTCCTGGCCGGTACCATCGACACCGGCTTTCTGCGCGACAGGCTCGGTCTGGAGGCTTGAGGCCCGGCTACTTCTTGCCGAGGATCTGGTCGAAGCCAGGCAGCTCGTCGATCTTCGGCACGAAGATCAATTCGACCCGCCGGTTCATGGCCATCTCCTCGTCGGTCTCGTTGGGTGCGATGGGATCGAACTCGGCCTGCCCCGCGGCGCTGAGCATGTCGGAGGGGACGCCCGCTTCGGTCATGACCTTGACGACTTCGATGGCTCGCTGGCTCGAGAGCTCCCAGTTGGAGGGGAAGCGTGCCGTGCGAATGGGGGATGCGTCGGAGTGACCGACCACCTGGAATTTGCGGCCTTCGAACTGCGCGATGGTGGCGGCTAGCTCCTGGATGGCTTCCACGGCCTCGGGCTTGAGCTTGGCGCGGCCCGGGGAGAAGAGCACGTCGCTGGACATGGTGACCAGCATCAGGCCGTTGCGGATCTTCACCTCTAGGCTGCCGGCGTCGATCATCTTGGCGAGCTTGCCGATCAGCTTCTTGTACTCGGCGGCGCGGATCTCGGCTGCCGCCTGCATGCGGCGCAGCTCCTGGAGCTCGGCGTTGAGCTTCTGGCGCTCGGCATCGAGGGTGTCCTTCTCGCCGAGGAGCTGCTCGACGTTCTGGCCCATGGAGCTGACCTTGTCGACCAGGGTGGTGTTCTGGGTCATGGCCGCGGTGAGGCGCGAATCCAGATCGGTGGCCTTGGCGTCGCAGTCCTTCTTCTTTTTGGTCCAGCCATCCCGGTCCTGGGTCATCTCGCCGAGGTTCGTCTTGGTGTCGTCGAGCTGGCCCTGGTGCTGGGGCTGTATCTCTTTCTCGGCGGCGATGGCCGCCTCGTGGGTGCCGGTCATCACACAGCCGGTCAAGAACAGGGTGCCCAGGGCACCGAGACCGAGCAGAAGCTTGGCGGTGTTGGCGATCACGGTTTTCTCCTCACCACGGGTTTGGCATTCGGGTCTGGCCCGTCTTAGCAATCCCGGTGGGTGGGTGCAAACGCGACGATCGCCGCCCGGGGAACCGCGCCGTCAGAGGCGGAGCAACTCCCCTTCGTGCAGGAGGGCGATGCCACAGGCGTCCGGGGCAAACTCGTCCGGGTAGTGGACCAGCCGCATCTTGGCGCGCAGGGCCTCTGGTAGTCCGGCGAGCGCCGCGGCGTCGGTGTGCGCTGGGCCGTAGTTGGTTTCGTGGATGATCAGGTCCGCCGGCTCGAGGAAGGCGATCAGCTGTGGGTCAAAGGCGGTGTCGCAGGAGTAGCCGAGCCGGCGACCGTCCGCCTCGATCATCAAGGCCGCGGTGGGCAGGTGGTGGATCGTTCGCCGGCTGGCGATCGTGAAGGGGCCGATGGAGGTCGGCGCGCCCCAGGTTAGCTCCTGGAAGTCGAAGTAGTCCTCGAAGCGCATGGTGCGGTAGGACGTTCCATCCCAGAGCTTGTCCATGCTGACGGCCAGGCGACGGTCCCAGATGTCGGCGCGTACCTCGGGCGGCGCGTAGAGCTTCACCTGGCGTTGCTCGACGAAGTGCTTGAAGAAACCGACCGCCTCGAGGCCGTTGACGTGATCCCCGTGCAGGTGGGTGATCAGGAAGTCGTTGAGCTCGGAGAAGGGCAGGCTGATCTTGGCGCGCGCCGCGGCGCGACGCAGCACGGCGCGGTAACGGTCGGGGCAGTCGATGGCGAGGCGGTACCCATCGGCGACCAAGACGAAGGAGGTCGAGACGTGGCGCTCGGAGAAGGCGTCACCGACACCGGTGATCAGGACATCGAAGGGCATGGGCGCAGTATAGCGCCGGTTGAGCGGAGAGACTAAATCGGCAAGGTGAGTGTGGTGACCCCAAGGGGAATCGAACCCCTGTTTTCGGCGTGAGAGGCCGACGTCCTGGACCGCTAGACGATGGGGCCAACGGTGGGCAGCGTGATTAGCACGGTGCCTGGGGCTTGTAAAGTGTTGGCTGAGGTCGAAGAAGAACGTGGTTGGGATACCAGGATTCGAACCTAGATTAACGGGGCCAGAACCCGTCGTCCTGCCGTTAGACGATATCCCAACGAGCTATTTTTTGGGCTTGGGCGCGGCCTTGGCTTCGGGGTCCCGGGGGACCACGAAGATTCGCACCTTACCCTGCATCTCGTAGATGTTGAGCCCTTGCCATCTGGTCTTGGGGCGTGTGCTCTCGATGTGCTTCGCCCTTATCTGCGGTAGATTTACAACATTTCGCCAACGGACGCCACCCCGGGTCTTGAAGTACCACTTATAGTGGGTGAGCGTGTCGTCGTAGGTTTTGGGTGATTCGTAGCGGCCGGGCTCGCCGGTGGGGGTCGCGCCCGGGACCACCGGGGCATCGAGGTAGGTGCCGTCGTCGGCCCCGAGCAGGGCCAGCAGCGCTAGAGTTACGACTGACGACACGGTTTCTCCTGGTTCGCCGCTTCGGCGTTGCCTCGCGGGCCTTGGTCCCTATGGCACGTCCGGGGTGGTGTCAACGGATGGGCTCGCAACGGCGCGACTTTGTGGCCGTGGCGACCGGGTGCGGGGGCGCCCGCCGGCCGGGGACAAAATGCCATGCACGGGTCAGGTTTCATTTGACGCATCCCGGGTAATACTGGAGAATAGCTAACGAAGTTTGCTTCCGGCCGATTGCGGTCCGGAGGTGAGATGGGAAACCCTTGAGGAGGGTGAAAAACTGAAAGTAAGCCTTTTCCCTGCCTGGTGCGTGAAGGGCTCTGTAGACATTCCTGAACCAAGTATTCCGAATGGGAGTGACCATCCGTGAAGTGGTGTGCAAGCCCCGATCGTACGGGGAAGCCTAAAGCTTCAGGGGTCGCACCCACCTGGCTCGCCAGGTTCGGGGTCATGAGTTCACACGGCCAAGGCGGGGAAGAGATTAACGCGAGATCGCCCTTAAAGGGACAGCGACTGGAGTCGGAGAGCTTGCACTAAGCCGGGGGCGGGGTCCGCCAGGAAACGGACCGGCCCGCGTTCAACGGTTGAGGTTTCGCGGGGCGAGCGGCGTGGGATCGCTCGCCAGCAGAAGACGCAGTTAGGGAGTGTCATGGGCCTGCCCTGAGATCGTTGAAGGGCAGCGAAACCGGCCCCTGTCCGCGGGGGCGTCAGCCGTTAATTCCGATCGGGTTGCCGTCCTCCGCAGGATCCGGGGATGGTGAGCGACAAGGACAACGTACGACGGCTCCTCCGGGAGCGTCGCGATGCCATGCCGCCCGATGAGCGAGCCCGGCTCAGCGCTCGGATCTGGGACGAGCTCGAGACCCTGCTGCGACCGGAGCACCGTCGGGTCGCTAGCTACGCCGCGGTGCGCAGCGAGGTGCAGACCGAGGGGCTCTTTGGTCGCCTGCGGGGCCGCGGGCTGGAGGTTCACTACCCGCGTTGCCGGCGTGAGGATCCAATCCTCGAGTTCGTGCCGGTGGAGGACCCAGCGGCGCTGCGGCCCGGGACCTTTGGAATTCCGGAACCCGTGGGGGAGCCGGTGGCGGTCGTTGACCTGGATCTCGTGCTCGTACCTGGCCTCGCCTTTGACCGCTGCGGCGGTCGCCTCGGGTACGGCAAGGGATACTACGATCACACCCTGGCCGGTTATGCCGGGACCCGGGTGGGACTCGCCTTTGGCACCCAAATTGTGGCGACGCTCCCCCGCCAGGCCCACGACCAGCTGATGGACGCGGTGGTCACCGACGAAGGCGTGCTCCTGGCAACCGCTTCCAGCCCGGAGGCGCCGTGTCAGACGTGAGCTTGCTGCTGCTCGGCCTCGCCGCCGGGGCCGCCGTCACCCTGATCGCGGTCTGGTTCTGGCTTCGCGCCACCGGCCGGAGCCTCAGCGCCGAGGCGGAGCAGACGCGTACGAATGCCCAAGCCGAGAGCCGGCAGCTGTTGCGGGCGGCGGAGATCGACGCCAAGGAGACCCTGCTGCGGATGCAGCAGGAGCACGAGCGGTCGGTCAAGAAGCAGCGGGAGGATCTCGGCGCGGGGGAGAAGCGGTTGCGCCAGCGGGAGACCAACGTTGAGCGCAAGAATGAGTTGATCGAGCGCCGCGAGCGCGAGCTTCGCAATCGCGACGCCGAGCTGGTCGAGAATCAGCGCCAGGCCCAGAAGCTCCTCGACGATTCCGAGGAGCAACTCCGGCAGGCGTCCCTGGAGCTGGAGCGGGTCGCCGGGCTGTCACGGGAGGAGGCCCGCCGGAGGATCCTCGACGCCATCGAGGATGAGGCGCGCAAGAAGGCCGCGGTTCAGATCGAGCGCATCGAGCGCGAGGCGCGCGAGGAGGCGACCGACCGGGGCAACAAGATCATCGCCGGCGCCATCCAACGCCTGGCCGGGGGTTTCGTCTCGGAGAAGACCATCAGCGTGATCGAGCTGCCGTCGGATGACATGAAGGGGCGGATCATCGGCCGGGAGGGTCGCAACATCAGGGCGATCGAGGCTGCCACCGGGGTCGACGTGATCATCGACGACACGCCGGAGGTCGTGGTTCTCAGCGCCTTCAATCCGGTGCGGCGGGAGATCGCATGCCTGGCCCTCAAACGGTTGATCGCCGATGGCCGCATTCATCCGGCGCGCATCGAAGAGGTGGTCGAGGCGGTCAAAGAGGAGATGGAGGAGGTCATCATCCGGCATGGCGAGCAGGCGACCTTCGACCTCGGCATCCATGGGCTCAACCCGGAGCTGGTCAAGCTCCTCGGGCGTCTCAAGTATCGGGTGGTCAACGGCCAGAATCTGTGGAGCCACGCCGTGGAAACCGCGTCGATCGCCGGCATGATGGCCTCGGAGCTCGGGCTGCCCGTCCAGGTCGTCAAGCGGGCGGGGCTGCTGCACGACATCGGCCGCACCATCGATCACGAGGTGGAGGGCAACCACGCCGTGGTCGGCGCCGAGCACGCCCGGCGTTTCGGTGAGCGGCCGGAGGTGGTCGAGGCGATACGGCACCACCACGACGAGCAACCCCCCTCGCTGGTCGGAGTGATCATCCAGGCCGCCGACACGCTCTCCAAGGCTCGCCCCGGCGCTCGCAGCGACGTAATGGAAACCTATATTAAACGCCTGGAGGATTTGGAGCGTACTGCCCTGAGTTTCAACGGTGTTGAGCAGGCCTATGCAATTCAGTCTGGCCGCGAGGTGCGCGTGATCGTCAACTACGAGGAGATCTCCGACCAGGAAGCCTTGCTGCTCTCTGGGGATCTCGCCCGGCGAATCGAAGATACCCTGACCTACCCAGGGGAAGTCAGGGTGACGGTGGTTCGGGAGGCACGCGCCACGGAGGTGGCCCGCTGATGGTCCGGCGGATCGACGACATCATTGAGGCCTTGCAGACCTACCACCCCGACCCGGACATCTCCTTCGTCCAGCGGGCGTACCTCTACTCGGCCAAGGTGCACGCCGGGCAGCTTCGCAAGAGCGGCGAGCCCTATCTGATTCACCCGATCGAGGTCTCCTATCTGTTGACCAAACTGCGGCTCGACGAAGCGAGCGTCGCCACCGGCCTCCTGCACGACACGGTGGAGGACACCCTCGCGACTCTCGACGAGCTGCGCGGGCTGTTCGGCAATGAGGTCGCCCTGCTGGTGGACGGGGTCACCAAGCTCTCCCAGATCCGTTTCGATACCAACGAGCACAAGCAGGCGGAGAACTTCCGCAAGATGCTGGTGGCCATGGCGAAGGATATTCGCGTGGTCTTGGTGAAGCTGTGCGACCGCCTGCACAACATGAGCACCCTCGGCTACCTCAAGGAGGCCAAGCAAAAGCGCATCGCCCGCGAGACGATGGACATCTACGCACCCTTGGCCAACCGCCTGGGCATCAACTGGCTCAAGACCGAGCTCGAGGACCTGGCCTTCCAATACCTGCACCCGGAAGAGTACCTGAGCATCAAGGAACGGGTCGCTGATCTGACCAAGGAACGCGAGGACTACGTCAGCGAGGTGGTCGAGATCCTGCAGGACAGCCTCAAGGACCACGACCTCGAAGGCGATGTCCACGGCCGGCCGAAACATTTATACTCGATATATTTGAAGATGGTTTCCCAGCACATCGAGTTCGAACAGGTCTACGACGTGATCGCCTTCCGAGTGCTGGTCGACACGGTAGGGCAGTGTTACGAGGTGCTCGGCCACGTGCACGCCATGTGGCGGCCGATCCCCGGTCGCTTCAAAGACTACGTCGCCATGCCGAAACCGAACAATTACCAATCGCTGCACACCAGCGTCTTCGGACCGGACGGGGAGCGCATCGAGATCCAAATCCGCACCCGGGAGATGCACCAGATCAACGAGGAGGGCATCGCCGCCCATTGGCAGTACAAGGAGAGCGACCGCATCGAGGCCAAGAACCGCAAGCAGTTCGCCTGGCTGCGGCAGTTGTTGGAGTGGCAGCGGGACCTCAAGGATCCGAGCGAGTTCCTCGACACGGTCAAGTTTGACCTCTTCGCCGACGAGGTGTTCGTGTTTACGCCGCGCGGCGAGGTGATCTCGCTGATGCGGGGCGCCACCCCGATCGATTTCGCCTATTCGATCCACACCGAGGTCGGGAACCGCTGCGCCGGGGCCAAGGTCAACGGCCGCATGGTGCCGCTGCGTCACCAGCTCAAGAACGGTGACATGGTGGAGATCATCACCAACACCTCCCAGCGGCCCTCCAAGGATTGGCTCTCCTTCGTGCGCACCGGGCGAGCCAAGAGCAAGATCCGTGCGGTGGTACGGCAGGAGGAGCGCTCCCGCTCCAAGGACCTCGGCCGCGAGATTCTCGAGCGTGAGCTCAAGCGCAAGGGGATCTCGCTGCAGAAGATGATCAAGGGCGGTCAGCTGCAGAAGGTCGCCGAGGATACCCGCCACAAAACTCTCGATCAGTTGTTCACGGCGCTCGGCTATGGCCGCACCACCGCCCAGCAGGTGCTCGAGAAGCTCGCCCCGACCAAGGTCAATGAGCCGGAGCCGGGTCGGATCACCAGCCTGATCAACAAGGTCAAACGGCGCGCCACCGGCGGCGTGGTCGTGCAGGGGATCGACGACGTCCTGGTGCGCTACGGCAAGTGCTGCAACCCGCTCCCCGGCGAGGCGGTGATTGGTTTCGTGACCCGCGGCCGCGGGATCACGGTGCACACCACCACTTGCCAGCGGGCGATCGACGCCGACCCCGACCGGCGCATCGAGGTCTCCTGGGCCGAGAAGGGCACGGTTCAACGGCCGGCCTCGGTGCGGGTGCTGACCACCGACGCGCCGGGCATTCTGGCCAACATCTCGCAGACCTTCACCGACAACGGGGTCAACATCGCCCAGGCCAACTGCAAGGTCACCGAGACCGATCGGGCGGTGAACACCTTCGAGATCCTGATCAAGGATCTCGAGCAGCTCAATCGAGTCCTGGCGCAGATCCGCAAGGTCCACGGAGTGCTCGGGGTCGACCGCATGTAGTCATGGCGCGCCGCGTCGACTGTCGCTACACGGCATAATCTGCTACAGCTCTCCCCGCCCGATGGCGGGCCTAACCAGGATTGTGAACGTGGATCGCTTCATTCTCGACGTCAAACGCACCCACCGTTGTGGCTCCCTGCGCGAGGGGGAGATCGGCCAAAAGGTCGTGTTGATGGGCTGGGTGCACAGCCACCGTAACCTGGGGGGGTGCGTCTTTGTGGACCTGCGCGACCGGGAGGGGGTCACCCAGCTCGTCTTCGACCCGCAGTTCGACACCACCACCCACGACGCCGCCGCGGAGCTCCGTTCGGAATGGGTGATCGCGGTGGAGGGCGAAGTGCGCTCCCGCGGTAGCAACGTCAACGAGCACATCCCCACCGGTGCCATCGAGGTGGCCATCACCCGGGTGGAGGTTCTGGCCCGGGCCAAGACGCCCCCCTTCGTGATTGAGGATGACGTGGACGCCAGCGAGGAGACGCGGCTGACCTACCGTTACCTCGACCTGCGCCGGCCGGCGCTGCAAAAGAATCTCCAGTTGCGTCACCGTTTCAACCAGGTGGTGCGCCGGACGCTCGACGGCGATGGCTTCCTCGAGTTGGAGACGCCGTTTCTCATCAAGTCGACACCGGAGGGCGCCCGGGATTACGTGGTGCCGTCGCGGGTCCACTCCGGCGATTTCTTCGCGCTGCCCCAGTCGCCGCAGCTGTTCAAGCAGCTCTTCATGGTTAGCGGCTACGACCGCTACTTTCAGATCGTGCGCTGTTTCCGCGACGAGGACCTGCGCGCCGAGCGTCAACCGGAGTTCACCCAGGTCGACGTCGAGATGTCCTTTTGCGCCCCCGAGGACGTGCGCTCGGTCACCGAGACGATCCTGGCCAATGTGTGGCAGGAGCTGATCGGGGTCACCATCCCGGTGCCGTTCCCGCTCATCTCCTACGACGAGGCGATGGCGCGCTTCGGCGTCGACGCGCCGGACCTGCGCTTCGGGCTCGAGCTGGTCGATGTCACCACCATCGCCACCAAGTCGGAGTTCAAGGTCTTCACCGGTGCCGCGGCCGACGGCGGCGTGGTCAAGGCCATCAACCTACACGGCGCCGGTGAGTTCTCGCGCAAACAGATCGACGGCCTCACCGAGTTCGTCAAGGTGTATGGCGCCAAGGGTTTGGCCTGGGCCAAGATCAAGCCGGACGGAACCTGGCAGTCGCCCATCGCCAAGTTCCTGTCGGAGGAGGTCCAGGCGGAGCTGGTCGAGGCGCTCGGGCTGGCCGCCGGGGACACGGCGGTCTTCGTGGCCGACACTGAAAAGGTCGCCTTCGCCGCCCTCGGCAACCTGCGCAAGCACGTGGCCAAGGACCGCGGTTTGATCCCGGAGGGGCAGTACAACTTCTGCTGGGTCACCGACTTCCCGATGTTCGACTGGGACGAGGAATCGAAACGCTGGGTGGCGACCCACCATCCGTTTACCTCGCCGCGGCCCGAGGACATGGACAAGCTGACCAGCGACCCCGGCGGCACCAAGGCGAACGCCTACGACGTAGTCCTCAACGGCATCGAGATCGGAGGCGGGTCGATTCGTATCCATGACCAGGAGCTCCAGAGCGAGGTCTTCACGGCGCTGGGCCTCGGCGAGGAGGAGGCGCGCCAAAAATTCGGCTTCCTGCTCGATGCGTTGCAATACGGCGCACCGCCCCACGGCGGCATCGCCCTCGGCGCCGACCGGATCATGATGCTGCTGTGCGGCACCCCGTCGATCCGCGACGTGATCGCGTTCCCCAAGACTCAACGCCAGACGGATCTCATGATCCAGGCGCCGTCGCCCCTCGCCCCGGCCCAGCTCACGGAGCTCTCCATCGCGACCATCGACAAGAAGGGGAGCAAGGCGTGAGCGATCTGGACATCTCCTCACCGCCACCGGGCGGCACCGACACCGACGTGGTGGTCATCGGCGGCGGTTGCAACGGCACCGGCGTGGCGCGGGACCTGGCCAAGCGCGGCCTACGGGTGGTGCTGTGCGAGAAGGGCGACTTTGCCCGCGGGGCCACCGGCTCCTCCTCCGGCATGATCCACGGCGGCGTGCGCTATCTGCTCAACGACGTCGAGACCACCCAACACTCCTGCGAGGACAGCGGCTACATTCAAAAGCTGGCGCCGCACATCCTGTTCCGCATCCCCTGCTTGATGCCGGTCAATCGCCACGGGGAATTTGGACCGGCGGGGCTGATCCTGACCGACACCTACCTCGACGTCTACGACTACTACACGCCGCTCAAGAACGGCATTCCCCACGCCTGCTTGACCAACGATGAGCTGCGGGCGATCGAACCGGCCCTGCAGGGTGATTTTCTCGGCGCCGTTACCCTCGACGAGTGGGGGATCGATACCGGTCGGCTGTGCTTGCTCAACGCCCTCGACGCCGAAGCCCACGGGGCTGAGATTCGGACCTACACCGAGGTCGTTGGTTTGCTCCGCGGCGGTGGCGACAACGGCGCCAGCGCGGTGACCGGGGTGCGGGTCCGTGAGGCGGACCAGGTTGAGGTCTCGGAGATCACCGCACGGGTGGTCGTCAACTGTGGTGGCCCGTGGGCCGAGCGGCTCGCAGATTTGAGCGGTGACGCCAAGGCGGTACGCCTGCGCCCGGGCAAGGGCGTGCATCTGGTGTACGAGAAGCGCCTGACCAACTTCGCGGTCATCGTCGAGGCGGTGGACGGTCGTCAGATCTTTATGATGCCGTATCAAAACGAGACATGGATCGGCACCACCGACGACGACTACTACGGCGACCTCGACGACCTTTGGGCCACCCAGGACGAGATCAACTACCTCGAGGAGGCGGTGGAACACGTGCTGCCCGCCATCAAGGGCCAGCGCCTGATTCGCACCATGGTCGGCGTGCGCAACACCATTGGTGAGTGGGGCGAGCTCGAGGATGATCTGAGCCGCCGTTATCAGGTGGTTGACCACGCCGCCCACGGCGCGCCTGGTTTCTTCTCCCTGATCGGCGGCAAGCTGGCGAGCTTCCGAGTGCAGTCCGAGGGCATGGCTGATGTCGTCAGCGAGCGCCTCGGCAACACCTCACGCTGCGAGACGCACTGGCACAAGCTGCCCGGTGGCGACACCCCACCCACCGAGGAAGAGCTGGCGCGCGGCTATGGGATC
>JAUUZB010001030.1 GCA_030590185.1 Deltaproteobacteria bacterium | reverse complement strand
GTGGCCGCCATCGGCATGGTCGAGGTGCGGGCGATGCTCAGCGCCGAGGAGACCCGCCTGATGGCTGGCTGCGAGGCGAATGAGAAGTGTATCTCCACCATCGCCGGAGCCCTGGGGGCCGACTTCTTGATCATGGGCAACGTCGGTAAGCTCGGCACCTCGACCTTCTTCACCCTCAAGCGCCTCAACATGTTGACCGTGGCGGTCAGCCACACGATCACCAAGCGCATGCGCGGCGGCGGCGGTGAGGAGCTGCTCGAGGCGATCGGGCCGGCGGTCGAAGAGCTCTTCCCGGACTTCGCCATCCGACCGGGCTTGAGGCGAGGGGTGGCCACCGAGCTGGTGGCGCGTTGGGATCCACCGCCGATCCCGCCGTGGTTGACCTACGGCGTGGGCGGCACCGCAGCGACCCTCACCGTGGTGGCGCTCTCAGCCCTGATCAGTCAGAAGGTCGCGGAGGCTGAATATGCCAACCTGATCGAGACCAGCCGCGAGGAGGCGGTCTTCGGCAATACCCTGGTGGCGGCGGAGAGCACGGCAAACTCGAGCTACGACGTGTTCGCGGTCTTTTCCTCAGTGGCCGCCGCGACCTGGGTCGCAGCCGGGGTGTTGTTTCTGTTCACCGACTGGACGGGTGAAGCCGACATCACGCCGCTGGTCTCGGTCAGCCCGGGCCAAGCCCTCAACCTCGGTTTGCTGGTGGAGTTTTGAACCGACCGACGTTCCGCGGGGTGCCGATCCGGTGCGCCCTTTGCGCAGTCCTGGTACTGGCCGGCGCGGGCAGCTGTGTCGAGGAGGACCTCTATGGGCTGCCCGAGCCCTGCAAGAGTGATGAGGACTGCGATGTGGGGATGGTGTGCGAGGTTGCCAATGGTATTTGCATCGTGGACCCGCGGGCTGCGCCAGAGCCCTCGGGCGCCGAACCGCAACTAGCGCGCGGCGAGACGCAACCGTCTGGGGCACAACCAGAATCTCCGCGGGCTCGATCGCAGCCCCGGCGCGATCAAACGCAGACCCGGCGCACTCAACCGCGGCCCTCGCGCACTCAGCCGGAGCCCTCGCCCGCTCAGCCGCGGCCCTCGTCCGCTCAATCGCAGCCCTCGTCCGCTCAATCGCAGCCCTCGTCCGCTCAATCGCAGCCCTCGTCCGCTCAACCGCAGCCCTCGCGCACTGAGCCGCAGCCCCGGCGCGCTCAACCGGAGCCCCCGCCCGCCGAGCCGCAACCCCGGCGCTCGAAGCCAGATCTGACACCGCCTGAACCGGAACCCCCGCCCGCCGAACCGGAGCCCCGGGAATGCCGGCGCAACCGTGATTGTGCGCGTGGCCTCAAGTGCGAGCGTGCCACCGGCGTCTGCATCGTGCCGCCGGACACCAAGCCGCCGCGCATCACCGAGATCAAGATCCTCGGCGCCCGGCGACTCGGACCGACCGGCGAAGGTAGGGTGCGGGTCAAGGTGAACGAGGAGCCAGCCGCGCCGCCGGAGGTCTCCCTCGTGGATAGCGGGACGCTCGAGCTCGAGGGCGGTGACCACCGGCGGGGTTTCCTCTATCGATATCGCGCCACCGGCGAGGAGCCGGAGGGCCGCACCCGCCTGCGGGTTCGGGTGCGCGACGCCGCGGGTAACCTGGCCGAGTCAAAACCGAAACGCGCCTTCCGCTTCGACTTCACGGCCCCCCGGGTCATCGATCGTAAGGTCGTGATTCCAGCGGCGGTGGGACCCGGAGAGCGGTTGAGCGTCGAGGTGGAGCTCAGCGAGGAGCTTCGCCGGGAGCCGGTGATCGGTTTGTTCGATCGGGCCGGACGGTCGGTGGCGAGCTTTCGACGCTGGCGGCACACCGGCAATCGCTACGCCCTGGTGCACGAGGTCTCCGAAGCGGATGGCGTGTACCAGGTGCGGCTGTCGAGCTTCGAAGACCTGGCCGGCAACCGCGGCGCGACGGTGCGCTTGGGCGAGTTGGTGGTCGACGGCACGCCGCCCAGTTTCGTAACCGAGCCGGAGTTGATCAGCGAGAGCCGGCTGGGCAAAAACCAACGCCTCGAAATCGTGTTCGAAACGGATGAGCCGGTGAAGGCCGAGGTCGAGCTGCGTGTGGGCCGCGCCCGGATCCCCTTGGTGCCGGCGGATGACGAGCCGACCGGCAGCATCTACAGCCTGCTCACCACCGGCCGCGAGCCGCAGGGTGAAGGCCGAGTCGTGATCCGGGTCGAGGATCGCCTCAGCAACCCCGCGCCGGCCAAGGAGCTCGGACCGCTGGTCTTCGATTTCGCGCCACCCGTGTTGACGCTGAGGGTATCGCCGCCCAAGGGCCCGGTCGGGCCAGGGGAGACGGTTACGGTCACGGTCACCGCCAACGAGCCGCTCGCTCCGCCCGGGATCGTACTCGCCGATCGCGGCCTCGGCATGGTCCGCGCAGCGGTCGAGGCTGGGGTGTACCGCTGGACCTATGAGGCCGGGACCGCGGATGTGGGGGAGCACCTGGTGTCTGCCACGGCTGTCGATCTGGTCGGCAACCGAACAACCAAGGCGGTCCAGGCAAAGCTCCACTTTGACCCCAACAAGGGCATGACCGCGGAACGCCGGGCCACCATGTCCCACGTCGCCATGTTGCAACAACTGGGCGGCGCCTCGATCGAGGAGGGGTCGGACAGGAAGCGCGGGGGCGGCGACGAGGGTGAGGCGAAGACGAAGTCGAAGCTCGTACCCGACACGGACACAGAGCCCGACATCGAGCCCGAGGCCGTACCTGATACCGAGACCGCAGCCGTCGCCAACACCGCAGCCGTCACCGTCACCGACACCGCAGCCGTCACCGACACCGCAGCCGACACCGACACCGCAGCCGACACCGACACCGCAGCCGACACCGACACCGCAGCCGACACCGACACCGC
>JAUUZB010000523.1 GCA_030590185.1 Deltaproteobacteria bacterium | reverse complement strand
TCATCGGCCGGGACGATATCAATGCTCTGCTCGACTTCGAGCAGCAACAGGATCTGCGCGGTTGCGAAGATGACTCCGCTTGCATCGTCACCATCGGCAGCGCCCTCGGCGTCGATAAGATCGTGGCGGTCAAGATCGCCCGGCTCGGCTCGGACTGGGTCGTCGCGGCCAAGTTGATCATCGTCGCCGAGACCCGCGTCGAGGAACGGGTCAGCGAATTCGTGGTCGGGGACACCAAGGTTTTGTTCCGGGCGATCCCCGGGATTGTGAACAAGCTGTTCGGACAGTCCCCACCTCCCCCGCCGCCCGCCGCCCCGCCTGCCATCACCCGCCCGTTGACGGCGGCCCCAGCGTCTCGGCCTCCACCCGCACCACTCCCCGCGGACCGACCGCTCGCCGCACCACCATCCTCAGCCGCCCCGTTGCCGGAGCCCGCGTCCGCCGCCGCGCCGACGCCCCCGCCGCCAAAGAATTGGAACACCCAACCCGCCTCCGCCGAGTCGGCGCCTCCGCCCGAGGATAACGACCGGCCGCTGCACGACGTCGCCTGGGTGATGGGCATCCTGCTCAATGCCGGCTTCATCGGCAACGCCAGCGCCGAGGGAGATCTGGCGCCGAGTTATACCGATGTGGCGATGGGGCCAGCCTACGGCGGCACGATCTATCTCGACTGGTGGTTTATCCCGTGGGTGGCGGTCGGCCTATTGACGGAGTGGAACACGGCCCTGCCAGACGGTGCGGCGGAGCGGATCAATCAGTTCAACGCCGCCCTAACCGTCAACGGCGGCCTCGGCCTCGGTCGCTACGTGAAGATCTATCTCCGCGTGGCGGTCGGGATCGCGGCGGCGGACGACCCGACCCTCGACGTCACGATCACCGACGCCCAGGTCGCCCCGGAGTTGTTCATCGGTACCTTCGCCGCGATCAACATTCATCTCGCCCGGGCCTTCGCCCTGGTGGCCAGCGCCGGCTACGCCCGCAGCACGGTGATGGTGGAGTTCGCGGATCCGGCCGACGCCACGGAGACGATCAGCCTCAAGCAGACCACCGGTGATCTGCGGCTGAATTTCGGCTTCCAGGTCGCCCTCTGATCAGTCGCCGCCCAACAGACCGAGCTGAGCGTCGAGCACGACCCCGGCCACCCAGCCGTTGTGGTTGTCCGGATCGCCGGCCGAGAACAACGGCGAGACCGTCGGCGCGAGGCCGATTTGCAGATCGAGCCCGCTGAGCTTGGAGAGGTCGACCGCGACGTAGGCGCCGAGCCGCGGTCCCCAGGCGAAGAAGGCGGGGATCTCATCGCCGTCGTCCGGGCCGGCGGTATAGTCCGGGCCGTAGTGGAGCGAGAGTCCGAGGAGCGGACCGTAGATCAGGTCGAAGTCCCAGCCGGTCTCCCAACGCAACGTCAACACTACGTCTGGCTCAAATTGCATCATGCCGAAGGCGGCTCCGAACAGGAGCGGCCGCATGACCGGCAGGATGAAGGAGAGGGTTTTGCCCCCCGCGAGTGGCACCGCCAGGTAGATCGAAATCTCCAGGGTGGTGCCACCCTTGACCCCGGCTGGGGTGGCGACGCACATCCGCACGTCATCATAGCGGCCACCGGCCTGGGCCTTGACGCCGAAACGGATGGCAGCGGCGGAGTCGGGTTCGGAGGGCTGGGCGTCGGTGGCGACCTCGCCGGCGGCGAGGCTGGTCGAGGCGACGAAGAGGAGGGCGGTGGTGATGGACACGATTCAGCTCCTGCGGCGATGGGGGCGAGCCCGATGCTCACGTTAGTGCCCCCTGCTGATTTGTCGAGTCCCTATGACGCGCTCGGCGGTCGGTGACAAGTGACGTACCCGGCGGTCGCTGACGAGTGACGCACCCGGCGGTCGGTGACGAGTGACGCGCCCGGCGGTCGGTGACGAGGCATCTTCACGGACTTGCCTGGACGCCGCGCGTGCGTACTCTACGGTGTAACGCGCTGCGCGCGACGGAGACCCTAGCTCCAACCCAAGTCGAGAAGCCTGCGAGGTAGGTGGAGGGACCGTCATGGCAAAGCACCTCAAGTTGATCATCGCCGCCGCCGTCGTGGTCGGAGTCGCGGTTGCCGCCCTGACGCTGCCCCTCAACGACTGGCTGTTGGGATTGGTTGCCTGGATCCGCGAGGCCGGCGTCGCCGGCGTGGCGGTCTATATCGCGGTCTACGCCAGCGCCACCGTGGCCATGCTGCCCGGCTCCATCCTGACCCTCGGCGCTGGTTTCGCCTACGGTCCGCTGTGGGGGGTCGCGGTGGTCTCCCCGGCGAGCGTGCTCGGCGCCACCCTCGCCTTTATCCTGGGGCGCACCCTGCTACGTGATCGGGTGCGGCGCCGGGTCGCGAACAACCCCAAGTTTGCCGCCATCGACCGGGCGGTGGGGAACAACGGTTTCAAGATCGTGCTGTTGCTGCGCCTCTCGCCGATCTTCCCCTTCAACATGCTCAACTATGGCCTCGGCCTGACCAGCGTGCGCCTGTCCCACTACGTGTTGGCCTCCTTTATCGGGATGCTGCCCGGGACCGTCATGTTCGTGTACCTCGGGTCCTTGATCACCAACGTCACCGAGCTGCTCGGGGGGCAACGCCCCGACGGCGGCATGTGGATGGACGTCCTGTACTGGGGTGGCCTGGTGGCCACGGTGGCGGTGGCGGTGCTGGTTACCCGCGTCGCCCGCCGGGCCCTCGCCGAGGCGGTGGAAGCCTCTGAGCCCCTGGCCGCGGCCCAGCCAGAAGCGTAGCACCTCCAAGGGTTGTTGCCGTCGCGATGGCTAGGGTCAGGTGTCTGACGGCTTCCAGTCGCGGAAGCAGGCCATCAGCTCGGCTTGGACGTCGGCTGGAATCGGCTCGGGCACAAGCTCGCCGAGGGTGGTGACCGTCTCTTTCATTTGACGGACGTAGCGGCGGCAGTGGCTGCACATCCCGAGGTGCATGCGAAACGCGATCCGATCCCGCAGCCCGAGGTGCCCCTCGACGTAGTCGGTGACCAGCTCGGTCATTTGCTTGCAGGTCAGCACGTTCAATCCACGGCCGGGCTCGAGTTTAGTCAGCCTCTCCTCGTTGGTACGCCGCGAGCACCGTGCGTAGCTTGGAGCGGGCCCGGTGCAGCAGCACTCGTTGATTGGTCTCGCTGATCTCCAAAAGGTTACAGGTCTCTTCGGAGGAAAATCCCTGAACGTCGCGCAGGGTGATCACCAGCCCTTGGTTGGGGGGCAGGGTGGCGATCCCCTTCTCGATGACGGCGCGCAGCTCATCGTCGAGGGCGAGCTGCTCCGGGATGTTCTGGGCCCAGGCTTGGGGCGGCTTGGTCCAGGAGCCCTTATCGTTGAAGCGCTCGACTTCGACGACCGGATTATCTTCGTCGCTGCCGATGGCAGAGAACGGCACCGTGCGTTTCTCGCGCTCGCCGCGGGTCTTGGCCCGGTTGGTGAGGATTCGGAAGATCCAGGTCTTCAGGGAGGAGCGACCCTCGAAGCGCTCGAGCCCCTTGAGAACCCCGACCCAGGTTTCCTGCACCACCTCCTGGGCGACCGCGTCGTTGGCCACGTGCATCCGCGCCACCCGCAAGAGCTTGGGGTGGAACTCCTTGACCAACATCGCAAAGGCCTGCTCGTCAAGGGCTCGCAGGCGGTCGAGCAGCTCATTGTCGGGGGGCAAGCTCTTCATCGGAATCTCGGAACCGGCGGAACCCTAGCCGAGGCGCCGTCGGCAACGCAAATCGGATCAGGTCGTGGCGGGATCTTCCCACCGCGCGGTGAATGGCACCTCGGTCTCCGAGGTCATCGCCAGCAGGCGCTCGAGGATGCGCAGGTGCAGCGCCTCGTCGCCCGGCTGGCCGAGCGGATAGCCGAGGGGATAGTCGACCTCCAGGACCCGCGGCGGGTGAATCTTCCGGGTGATGTCGTGCAGCATGGTGATCGACGCGGTGGGGATCCCGCGACTCTCGATCTCGGCTTGTATCAAGGCGACCGCCTGATGACAGAACGGTCAGACCGGAACCAACAACACTAGATCCACTTCGTCCTGGACGAGCAACTCGGCGGCCTCGGGTGCGGTCTGCTTGCGCAGTCGGCCCGGGGCGGTGATCGAGCCCATAAAGGAGAGGTGGCGCGGTGCCACCTCACCGATGCGCCCGGTCTCGGCGAGGGTACGCAGGCGGTCGAGCGGCAGCGCCAGGTTTCGGTCCTCGGCGATCCCGTGGTGGTCGAAGGTGTCGCTGCGGTGGAACTCCGAGAGGCTCTGCACTTCGAGGTCACCGGGGATCACGCGATAGGAGAAGTCGCCCCCCTTTTGCTTTTCGTTGAAGGGCTCGGCCCCGGGCGGCACCAGGCCGGCGGTGGTGACCAGGGCGACGCGGCTCTCGGTCACCGGCTTTGTCGGCGTCGCACAGGGGACCGGATTGATCCGACGCCAGCGGTACGGGATCATCATCGCCCGATACTTGAGGGGCAGGTCGCTCATCTGGGCCATCAGCGGGGATCTCCATAGAGCCTGGC
>JAUUZB010000893.1 GCA_030590185.1 Deltaproteobacteria bacterium | reverse complement strand
GCCAGGCCGCAGCCCCGGCGTGGCAAGAACGAGGGCAAGGGTAAGGCCAAGGCTCGTGGCGCGGGCGCGGGCGCCCAGTTGCGCTTACCTGGCTTCGGTTGAGCCAGGTCGCCGGCGTTCCCGGTGCAGGGCCACGCCGAGCGCGGCGAGGAGCAGCGTTAGGGTCACGCCGCTGATCGCGAGCCCGGCTCGAAAGCTGCCGCTGACGAACGTGAAGCGCACCCGGTGATGGCCGGCGCTGACCGGCACGGCACGGAAGACGCGGTCCGCCTCGAGGATCGGTGTCTCGTTGTCATCCACGAAGGCCCGCCACCCGGGGTAGTGCGTGTCGCGCAGGACGAGAAAGCCCGCGCAGGCCGCTTCCACAGCGATCTCGACCGCCTCGTCGTCGGCGTGGGTGATCTCGACCCGGTCGTCACCTCGACAGGCCGACGGCGTCTCGGCCGGCCGCGGCAGGAGCTGAACCGATGGGCGGGCGCCCCCTGGACTGACGTCCGCCATGTAGGCGCGCGGGATGGGGTCCGGCACGACATAGACCCGCACGCCGTGACTCTCGCCGAGCAGCCGGTGATCCGCTGGCGCCTCGCCGCAGGTCACCCAGTAGTGGGCGCCCATCTCCCGGGCCGAGCGACGGCGCAGGAACCGAATCGTGCTGCGCAGGCGCAGGGGGGTGTGCCCCAGCACGCTGTCGAGATCGAACAGCAACGGGATGGTGAAGTTGAGCTGACCCAAGGCGTGACGATGGGCGTCCCGCCTCGCCGGCCGGTCCCAACCCCAGGGTCGATAGGCGGGCCGGCAGCCGGTGGCCGCCAGTCGAGCGGGGGGCACGCGGCGGAGGATCTCCACGGTGCCCGGCGCGGCGTCCCAGTATGAGGGGGGCGCGGTCGGGAGCGCCCCGCGCGCAAAGGTCACCAGGTCGATGACCATCACCGCCCCGACGACGAGGATGGCCACGGGCCGGCGGCGCCACAGGCCGACCGCGATGGCAGCGACCGCGATGGCCAACAACGAGCCACGCAGGAGCAGATCATCGCCGACCTCGGCGCGGAACAGGGCTGCCTCGACGTCGCCAAAGAGGCGCCGGCGAATCTGCTCGCGGGAGAGGTAGAGCGCCGCGGAGATCGCAAAGCTGGCCAAGGCACCGATGGCCGGCAACCCCCACCACCACGGCGCACGAGCCTTGCCGTTGCGGAGGCCCTCGGCCAAGGCGTCGAGCCCGACCGCCACTAAGCCAGCCAGGCCCAGCGCTACGATCAGGTTGAAGCGTGCCGGGATACGGAAGTGAGAGAGGCCCGGCAAGGCGGTGAGCCACTCGAAGACCAGCGCGTGTTTACCCAGAGCCATGACCAAGGCCGACAGGGCGAGCCCTGCGAACAGACGTCGGGCGAGACGCCGCGGGCTTCGCCAGGCAAAGGCCACCACCACCGGCACGCAGACCCCCACGAAGTTGAACATCTCGTGAAGCAGCCCGGGGCCAACGCCGCTCACCGTGTCGAGGGCCCGCGAGCCAAAGATGTGCGGGAAGAACAGCGACCCCACCAACCACGGCGGATAGGAGCTCACCGTTCGCGCCGCCGCCGACAGCGGCTCGCTGCGCATCGACAGCTGGGCGAGCTCGAAGGTGGGGAGGAGTTGCACCGCGGCGAGTGCTGCGCCGGTGACCACGGCCGCGCCTAGCAAGCCGAGCTGACCCAGGCTACCCCGCCAGCCCAGCTCGCGTTGATAGCGGCAGAGGGTGTAGACAAGGGAGGCAAGGGCGAGGAGCGTAGCGCTCTGGCTGTGGCCGGCGAAGTGCACCACCGCCCAGACACCGGCCAGGGCCGCGAACCTGGCCGGGCTCGGGCGGCGCAGGAGCAGCTCGAGCAAGGCCAATGCCGCGGGCGCGAGGGCCATGGCCGATAGGATCGGGATGTGAAAGTGGTGGGTGAGCAACGCTCCGGACAAGGCGTACACCAAGGCGCCGACCGCCGCCGCACCGCGCGAGGCGTGCTGGCGAAACAGTGCGTAGGCCGACAGGGCGGCGACCAACTCGAGCAGGGTGTAGGTGAGGTTGAGGGCCTGCCAGAAAGGCAGGAAGGGATAGAAGATCAGGTTGAGGGGATAGAGCGGCCCTCCCTGACCCTCGGCGAAGATCGGGAAGCCGCTGAACATCCCATCGGACCAGAGCGGCAGCCGGCCCTCGCCCAGGGCCTGGCTGAAGGCGTAGCGCAGGGGACCTATCTGTTCGCTGATGTCGAAAAAGTAGAGGGCCCGTTGCAGGGTCACCAGCTCGAAGAATGCGACGAGCAACACGCTGGCCAGGAGCGCGACCATGACGAGCTCGCGCCCGGCCGGGGAGCCGAGGCGCTGGGTCAACCATTGCCGCCCGGCGCTCAAGCCGACCCCTGGGAACCGCTGCGCAGGGAACAGGTGCGCAGGGAACCGCTGCGTCCTATGCCCGTTCGCCCTGAGCCGTGGGCGGCGCCAGCCGGCCGCGTGTCGAAGGGCCCCCCCCGCCCCGCACCCTTCCCCCGCCGTTCGAGGCGAACAGGAATCATGGAGCAATGTGATGCGAGGGCGGCGCCATGACCCGCTGGGTGACACGAGTCGGGCAGGTGCGCACCCAGGCCGCCAGTTTCCTCGCCGCCCACCGCTGGGCGCGTCTGCTCGGAACCGGCCTGCTGCTCTCCCTGCCGGTGATCTTCTTTTTGCGCCACTACCTTCCTCACCCGACCTACGTGGGATCCTTTGGCGACATTCGCAGCTTCCATTTCTGGTGGGCCGTGTCGCGCAAGGAGGTTCTAGAGTTCGGTCAACTGCCCTTCTGGAACCCCTACTACTGCGGCGGCATGGTCCAATGGGCCAACGTCCAGACCATGTTTCTCAGCCCGACCTTTGGGGTCAACCTCCTTTTCGGTCCCGGGGTAGGCCTGCGCAGCCACATCTTCCTGCACTTCTTCGCCGGTTTTGTCGGCTGTTGGGTCCTCGCCCGTCACCGCGGCATCGGTGGGATCTGGAGCCTCGCCCCAGGGGTCGTCTTCGTGTTCGGCGCCAACTTCGCCGAGCGCGCCACCGGGCACGTCGGATTTATGCCGTTCCTGCTCCTGCCGTGGCTCGTCTATTGTTTGGAACGCTCGCGGTTGGAGCTGCGCTTCGCGGTGCCGGCGGGCCTGTTGGTCGCCTACTGCGTCATCGCCGGCGGCCCCTACCCGTTCGCGTTGTTCTGGGTGTACGTGGCGTTGTTTCTCCTCTACGAGCAGGGTGACAGCCT